>CAJMSZ010000039.1 GCA_905216215.1 uncultured bacterium
TGTGATGTGAATAGAAAAAGCAGGGGTCCCATAACTGGATTATGGGGCTCTTTTGTAATACGAGGAGGAAGTGTCATGCATGTTGGACAGATTTTTAAAGCAGACATAGCAAATGGAGTCGGTGTACGGGTGTCCGTGTTTGTGTCGGGGTGTACGAACCATTGTCCCGGATGTTTCCAACCTGAGACATGGGATTTTCAATATGGACAGCTTTATGATCAGAAGATGGAAGATGGGATTATGGAAGAACTTTCTCATGATTATTATGAAGGGTTGTCGATTCTTGGCGGTGAGCCATTTGAACCAAGCAATCAGGCGGGACTTATTTCTTTAATCCGCAGGGTGAAAAAAGAACTTCCCAACAAAACAATTTGGATGTATACTGGCTTCGTGTATGAAGATTTGTTACCTGGCGGGAAACGCTACACAGATGTGACGGATGAAATTCTGGATACGATTGATATTCTTGTAGATGGAAGATTTGAAGAAGATAAGAAAAACATTCGCCTCAAATTCCGTGGCAGTGAAAATCAACGGGTAATAGATATGAAAAAAACACGCAGTGAGAAGAAAGTGGAGCTCTATGCGTGTGATTAAGGAGGCCATAGAATAAATGATTCGGCGGGCGAAAATAGAAGATTTGCACGAAATGCTGGATATCTACAATTATGAAGTGGTAAATGGAGTTGCTACCTTTGATGAAGTTCCGGTTACATACGAACAGAGAAAAGAATGGTTTAATGTTCATAAGGGGAAATACATTCTGTTAGTAGAAGAGCAGGATGGAAAGATTGCAGGGTATGCATCGGTATCAAAATTATTTCCTAAGCCGGCATATGATATCTCTGGGGAAGTGAGTGTTTATGTTGGAAAAGATTTCCGGGGGCAGGGAATCGGAAAAGCGTTGTTAAAGGAATTGCTTGTGCAGACAGAGAAAGAGGGAAATTTTGTTTCACTGTTTTCACTTATTACAGGAACCAATGAGGCAAGTATTCATTTACATGAGAAGCTTGGATTTACCTATGCAGGAGTGCTGAAAGAGTCCGGTATGAAATTTGGAAAGCATTTAGATGTTGTGATATACAGATACGGATTCAACGAATAGCCTGACCTTGTTTTATAGATAAAAATGAAGTTAATAATAAAGACGAAAGAGAAAGTGGAGAATAGGAAAATGATTTTATTTAACAGTGATTATACAGAAGGTGCACATCCGAGACTGATGGAGCGGTTGATGGAGACGAATCTGGAACAGACAGTGGGATATGGAGAGGACGCATATTGTGAAGAAGCCAGGGAGGCAATCCGCAGGGTGTGCGAGGCACCGAATGCGGATGTACATTTTCTCGTAGGTGGTACACAGACAAATTTTACAGTGATTTCTTTAGCATTGCGTTCCTATCAGGGCGTGATCTGTGCAGATACAGGACATATTAATGTACATGAAACTGGAGCAGTTGAGGCAACCGGTCATAAGGTGCTTGCACTTCCGGGGACGGATGGAAAGATTACAGCAGAACAGGTGAAAGAGGCGTACGCGCTGCACTGGAGTGATGAATCCAGAGAGCATATTGTCCAGCCAAAGATGGTCTATATTTCCCATCCTACAGAACTTGGGACTCTTTATACAAAGACCGAGCTTCAGGCACTACATGATGTATGTAAAGAGTGCGGACTGTATTTGTTCTTAGATGGTGCACGCTTGGGTTATGGACTTATGGCACCGGGAACAGACGTGACACTTCCTGATATTGCAGCACTTTGTGATGTATTTTATATTGGTGGTACAAAGGTTGGTGCATTATTTGGAGAGGCAGTTGTGATTTGTAATCCGGAATTGAAAAATGATTTTCGTTACGGGATTAAACAACATGGCGGAATGCTTGCAAAGGGAAGACTTCTAGGTGTTCAGTTCCTGGAGCTTTTCAAAGACGGCCTGTATTTTGAGATTGCAAAGCATGCCATTGATATGGCTATGTTATTAAAGAATGAATTGACAAAGAAAGGATATCATTTCTATATGGATAGTGTTACCAATCAGCAATTCATTATCATAGATGATAAAAAATTGGAAGAAATCCGGGAAAAATATGGAGTTACTTACCAGATGCGATGCGATGATACACACAGTGTGATTCGTCTTTGTACGAGCTGGGCAACAAGAGAAGAAGATGTCAAAGCCCTTTTGGAGGATATGTAGGTGCAACAGGAGCAAAGAAGTGCTGGGTTCCTCCAAAGGGGTTGGATTGTTAGTGGACTTGCAATCTTTTGTAACTTGCTTTGGGGAAGTGCATTTCCGGGAATTAAAGTTGGTTACTCTCTGTTACATGTAGCATCTTATGATACGGTGGCACAGATTTTATTTGCAGGAAGTCGTTTCTTTCTGGCAGGAATTATGGTTATTTTAGTTGGAAGCCTTATGCAGAGAAAATTCCTTCATCCTAAGAAAGATGAAGTGGGAAAGGTTATACAGATTTCTCTGGTGCAGACTGTTTTGCAGTATTTGTTTTTTTATGTAGGACTTGCTCATACAACTGCAGTGAAAGGTTCTGTCTTGGTTGCTACAAATGTGTTTTTCTGTATTATGCTCACCGGGTTTGTATTTAAGACAGAACAAGTCAGTCGTCAGAAGCTTCTTGGCTGTCTGATTGGATTTGCAGGGGTTGTACTTATAAATCTTGGCGGTGGAGGAGTTTCCTTATCTATCAATGTCTTTGGTGATATATGCATTGTTTTGACAGCGTTATCTAGCGCATTTTCTTCTGTGTTGCTTAAAAAGTATGGACAGAATGTGAATCCGGTTATGTTAAGTGGATATCAGTTTATGTGGGGCGGTGCTTTTATGGCAGTTGTCGGATTGATATTTGGTGGAAGACTAGAAAACGTAAGTTTTACTGGTGCTGGAATTCTATTATATCTGGCCTTTTTGTCGGCGGCAGCTTACACCATATGGAGCATTTTGCTAAAATATAATCCAGTATCGAAGGTGACGATTTTTGGGTTTTTTAATCCGGTGTTTGGTGTGATTTTGTCTACGCTTATCTTAAGGGAAGGCAGTTCTTTCGGAATCCAAGGAGTGCTCGCACTTTTACTTGTGTGCATAGGAATCATCATAGTGAATTTAGAAAAGAAATAAATTAATAAGAAACAAAATAGTTTTTTATATGAATTGAAAAAGGAGAAAAGCTTCGAATGACAAAAGCTTTTCTCCTTTTTAAAATCTTGCATTCACTTAGTGATAAAGTGGTTTGTTTTCATATTTTGGCTCTGAAGTAGCCTGAATAGAAAGGCGCTTGAAGAGCCGTACATCTGTAGTGGCAAGCATGACAGAGGTATGTGCCTGGCAACCTTTCAATTTTGGAACCTGATGGAGTGCACATTCTGCGTCAGAATTGGTTGCTGCACTGATAGAGAGAGCAATCAATACTTCGTCAAGGTGCAGACGAGGATTTTTGCTTCCAAGATATTCTGTCTTGAGCTTCTGGATTGGTTCAATGGCTTCCGGAGAAATGACGCGCACATCATGGTCAATGCCTGCGAGCTCTTTTAATGCATTTAACAGCAAAGCAGCGGAAGCTCCGAGTAATTTGGAAGTTTTGCCTGTAATGATTCTTCCATCAGGAAGTTCCATTGCGGCAGCAGGTGCACCGCTTTCTTCTTCGCGTTTCAGTGCAGCATCGACTACTTTTCGGTCATGTACGGTGATACCGGCCTGGTTCATAAGAAGTTCGATTTTATATGCTTCATCCCGCGAGCAGGAACCGGAGAGAAAACGTGCCATAGTCTGATAATATCTGCGGATAATCTCCTGTTTGGATGCTTCCTGGCAGACTTCATCATCACAAATACAATTTCCGGCCATATTTACACCCATATCAGTAGGTGACTTGTAAGGACTTTCCCCATAAATACGTTCGAACATGGTACGGAGAACCGGGAAAATTTCTACGTCTCGGTTATAATTTACCGTTGTGATTCCATATGCTTCCAGATGGAATGGATCAATCATGTTGACGTCATTCAAATCAGCGGTAGCTGCCTCGTAGGCAAGATTAACCGGATGTTTCAGAGGAATATTCCAGATTGGGAATGTTTCGAATTTAGCATAACCGGCGCGAATACCACGCTTATGTTCGTGATAAAGCTGAGAAAGACAAGTTGCCATCTTTCCACTTCCAGGTCCAGGTGCGGTAATAACCACCAAAGGACGGCTTGTCTCAATATAATCGTTCTGACCGAAACCTTCTTCACTGACGATGTGGGCAACATTTGCCGGATATCCATCAATGACATAGTGCATATACACCTTAATGCCTAATTTTTCCAGACGTCCCTTAAACAGATTCGCACTATTCTGGCCGGAATATTGGGTGATTACAACACTGCCTACGTATAAACCATTTGCCTCGAATTCATCTTTCAGACGGAGCAAATCAGTATCGTAGGTAATTCCAAGATCTCCACGGACTTTGTTCACCTCAATATCATGTGCACTGATGACGATTACTATTTCGGCTGTATCAGAAAGCTCTTTCAGAAGACGAAGCTTACTGTCGGGGCAAAACCCTGGTAAGACACGTGAGGCGTGAAAGTCATCGAAGAGTTTGCCACCGAATTCCAAGTATAATTTATTGTCAAACTGGTTAATGCGTTCACGAATATGTTCGGACTGCATTTTCAAATATTTATCGTTATCAAATCCAATTTTCATTTTTATACCCATCCTTCTCTGTGTTTTTTGTTTGAAACAACATAATACTAGTATACTATAAGAAGGGGGGAGTTTACAATCTTTTCATAATCTTTTTGTTGATTTATAAATAGAGGAAACTTATAATAGAGAAGTACTACATTGAGGAGGAAATACATGGATAATCAATATAATAATAGAAACAATTCAAATAATCAGAATCCGAACAGACCGAATAATAAGAAGAATCGGAATCAAGGATGGATTGCTTTGGTTTTTGGGGCACTCCTTTTATTAGTGCTTTCATTTGCGATGTTGCAGATGGGACGCGATACAGATGAACAGAAGATTACTTACAATGAATTTTTGGATATGGTTGACAAGGGGAAGGTCGAGAAGGTTGTGATAGAATCAGACAAGATTGTGATTACCCCGAAGGACCAGCAGGGGGCTGCCAAGGACAGCCTCAGTGCACTGTTTGCAGGCAAGACTGAGTATTACACCGGTTTGGTAAATGATGATACCCTGCCGAAGCGACTGGAGGAGGCAGGCGTACAGTTTGAACAGAAGATTCCGGATTCTACTTCAGTATTGCTTATGAGCACTTTGTTGAACCTGGTACTGCCGGTTGGATTATTCGCACTTCTTATCTGGTATATGTCAAGGAGAATGTCAAAAGGCGGTGGAGTTATGGGCGTTGGCAGAAGCAATGCCAAGATGTATGTCGAAAAGTCTACCGGAGTGACGTTTAAGGATGTAGCAGGCCAGGATGAGGCAAAGGAATCTTTGCAGGAAGTGGTTGATTTCTTGCATAATCCTGGAAAATATACCGGAATCGGAGCAAAACTTCCCAAAGGTGCTTTGCTGGTGGGACCTCCGGGTACCGGAAAAACGTTGCTGGCAAAGGCTGTCGCAGGAGAGGCTGGAGTACCTTTCTTCTCACTTTCGGGTTCAGCATTCGTGGAAATGTATGTGGGTGTAGGAGCTTCCAGAGTGCGTGACTTGTTTAAACAGGCACAGCAGATGGCACCATGTATTATATTTATTGATGAAATTGACGCCATTGGTAAGAGTCGTGATTCTCAGCTTGGTGGAAATGATGAACGTGAGCAGACGCTGAATCAGCTTCTGGCAGAGATGGACGGTTTTGATACGAATAAAGGACTTTTACTTCTTGCAGCAACAAACAGACCGGAAATTCTGGATCCGGCACTTTTAAGACCGGGACGTTTTGACCGAAGAATTATTGTAGATAAGCCGGATTTAAAAGGACGTGTGGATGTTCTTAAAGTACATTCCAAAGATGTGAAAATGGACGAAACGGTCAATCTGGAAGAAATTGCGCTTGCTACTTCTGGTGCCGTTGGTTCTGACCTGGCAAATATGATCAATGAGGCTGCGATTAATGCTGTTAAACATGGCAGAAGCGTCGTGTCTCAGGCAGATTTATTTGAGGCTGTAGAAGTAGTCTTAGTCGGAAAAGAAAAGAAAGACCGTATTATGAGCCAGAAGGAACGCCGGATTGTTTCTTACCACGAAGTAGGACATGCACTTGTCAGTGCGCTTCAGAAAGATGCTGAGCCGGTTCAGAAGATTACTATCGTTCCGAGAACAATGGGAGCCCTTGGCTATGTTATGCATACACCGGAGGAAGAGAAATTCCTGAATACGAAGGCAGAGCTGGACGCAATGCTTGTAGGAATGCTTGGCGGACGTGCAGCTGAAGAAATTGTATTTGATACAGTAACCACGGGAGCATCTAATGACATTGAGCAGGCTACAAGACTTGCACGTTCTATGGTAACTCAGTATGGTATGTCAGAAAAGTTTGGCCTGATTGGTCTGGAATCTATTCAGAATCGTTATTTGGATGGACGCGCTGTAATGAACTGCGGTGAGGCAACAGCGGCAGAAATTGACCAGGAAGTTATGAAGATATTAAAAGAGTCCTATGCAGAGGCCAAGAGACTTCTTTCTGAACACCGTGAGACTATGGATCAGATTGCTGAGTTCCTGATTGAGAAAGAAACAATCACTGGAAAAGAATTTATGAAGATTTACAGAAAGTGTGAAGGTATTCCAGAACCGGAACCGAAAGAAAAGGAGCAGGAAGTACCAAAGGAGCCAGAGAATCCGGAGAAGCCGGAAGAAGTGCGGGAAGCTTCGAACGATGTGGAAGCGGATAAGGAAATTGTGGGAAAAAGCGTAGAAAAGTCGCCACTGGAAGACAATACAGAAGAATCGAAAAAACCGATGTATCAGACAGATGAAGATGGATTCATTCTTCCACAGGAAATTGATAAAAACGAAAAATAATGTTAGAATAAGGGTAGGCTGTGTTTGCAGTCTGCCTTTTATTTACGCGAGCAACGAGCCAAAGTCCGTGCTTGCACGAGACCTTGGCGACTGCCGCGATAACTTGAGAAACTCGCGAAGCGTGTTTCTCATAGTTTTGCGTGAAAACAAAAGGCAGATTTTGAAACGCATATTTTCATATCTGATGAAGGATATGGACAGGCGGTTAAGAATACAAGAAACGGAAAGTGGAAGCATGTTTGTAATAGAAGATGAGTTAAAAAAATTGCCAGGGAAACCGGGAGTATATCTGATGCATGACGAGACAGATGAAATTATATATGTTGGAAAAGCAATCAGTCTGAAAAACAGAGTTCGACAATATTTCCAGGCCAGCCGCAACAAGGGAGCAAAGATAGACCAGATGGTGACACATATTGCACGATTTGAATATATTGTGACAGATTCTGAGCTGGAGGCTCTTGTGCTGGAATGCAATCTAATCAAGGAGCACAGACCAAAGTATAATACCATGTTAATGGATGATAAGAGTTATCCGTTTATAAGGGTATCTGTCAATGAAGAGTTTCCGCGCGTGACTATGGCAAGGCAGATGAAGAGAGATAAGGCAAAATATTTTGGACCTTATACTAGTGTGAATTCTGTAAAAGATACAATTGAGTTGATTAGGAAATTATATAAAATACGGAGCTGTAGGAGAAATCTACCAAAAGACATAGGAAAAGAAAGACCTTGCTTATATTATCATATTAAGCAATGCGAAGCCCCTTGTCAGGGATATATTTCAAAAGAAGCCTACAGAGATTCGGTAGATCAGGTGATTCGTTTTTTAAACGGCAATTATGAGGGAATATTAAAAGAGCTAGAAGAAAAAATGTTTGAGGCTTCTGAAAATCTGAAATTTGAGAAAGCGATTGAGTACAGGGAATTAATAAATAGTGTAAAACAGATTTCTCAGAAACAAAAAATCACCAATACAGCAGATGTGGACAGGGATGTCATTGCCATGGCGAAGGAGGGGGAAGATGCAATTGTTCAGGTATTCTTCATTCGAAATGGAAAACTGATAGGAAGAGACCATTTCTATCTGAAAATCGCTGAAGGAGATGAACGACGGGAGATTCTGTCCAGCTTTATCAAACAGTTTTACGCAGGAACACCTTATATACCGGGAGAATTGATGTTACAGACGGAGGTTGAAGATCAGGAAATTTTAGAAGAATGGCTGTCACAAAAGCGAGGGCATCGAGTTCATATCAAAGTGCCGAAAAAGGGAGAGAAGGAGCAACTGGTGGAACTGGCATGGAAGAATGCTCTGATGGTTATGACGAAGGATAAAGAGCGGATTAAACGAGAAGAGGGACGAACCATTGGAGCTGTGAAAGAAATTGAAAAGTTGCTAAATATAAAAAATATTGTCAGAATGGAAGCATATGATATTTCTAATACCAATGGTTATAATTCTGTCGGTTCCATGGTAGTTTACGAGAATGGGAAACCCAAGCGTAATGACTATCGTAAATTCAAGATTAAAGGTGTTCAGGGGGCAGACGATTATGCAAGTATGAGAGAGGTACTTACAAGAAGATTCCAACACGGTTTAAATGAGCAGGCAGAAGGAAAAGAAGCAGGAGGCTTTCAGAAATTTCCAGATTTGATTATGATGGATGGAGGTAAGGGACAGGTGAATATTGCACTGGAAGTGCTGGATACACTGAATCTGCAGATACCGGTTTGCGGTATGGTAAAGGATGACCACCATAATACACGAGGGTTATATTATCAGAATATAGAAATTGCAATTGACCGTAATTCGGAGGCATTTCGACTGATTACCAGAGTGCAGGACGAAGCACACCGGTTTGCGATTACTTTTCACAGGCAACTGCGTAGTCAGGGGCAGGTGCATTCTGTTCTTGATGATATTGTTGGAATTGGACCAGCGAGAAGAAAAGCGCTTATGAAGCATTATTCCAGTCTTGAGGAGATTAAAAGGGCGGAAGTAGATGAATTGAGAAGCATTCCATCTATGGATGAAAAAGCAGCGCGAAGCGTGTATAATTTCTTTAGACAAGAGAAAAAGCAGGAGGAATAGATATGGGAGTAGAGCTAAGAAAACTGGTAGAAAAAATGAATCTGAAGAATATGACACCAGCAGTAGAGATCATAGGGAAAACAGTGAATATTCCAGAGGTCAACAGACCAGCCTTACAACTGGCAGGTTTTTTTGATCATTTTGATTCGGAGAGAATTCAGATTGTAGGAAATGTAGAATATGCATATTTGAAAACACTGACGGAGGAGCAGAAAGAAAAGATATATGACATCATTCTTGCTTATCGTATTCCTGCATTTGTTTTCTGCAGAACGCTCATGCCGGAGGACAGTTTTTTGAAAAAAGCGGTGGAGAATGATATTCCGGTTTTCCTTTCCGATAAAAAGACCTCATCCTTTACATCGGAAGTAATTCGATGGTTGAATGTAGAACTTGCGCCATGTATTTCCATTCATGGAGTACTTGTGGATGTATACGGGGTAGGTGTGTTAATTCGCGGTGAGAGTGGGATTGGTAAGAGTGAGGCAGCTTTGGAGCTGGTAAAAAGGGGACACCGGCTTGTTGCAGATGATGTTGTAGAGATTCATAAGGTAAGTGACGATACCCTGGTAGGTATGGCGACTGAAATTACCAGATACTTTATTGAATTGCGTGGGATTGGCATTGTGGATGTAAAGACATTGTTTGGTGTGCAGAGTGTTAAGAAAACCCAGAATATAGATTTGGTTGTGAATCTGGAGGATTGGAGCAAGGAAAAGGATTATGACAGATTAGGAATGAATGAGGAATATGAGGAATATTTAGGAAATAAAGTTGTCTGTCACCGGATTCCGGTTCGACCGGGACGTAATCTTGCTGTGATTGTGGAATGTGCAGCCATTAATCACAGACAGAAACAGATGGGATATAATGCGGCAGAAGAATTGTATCGTCGTGTACAGGAAAATTTGAGAAAAAAGTAGGGGAATAGCTAGTATGAAAAATTGTTTTGGAGTGGACATCGGTGGAACGTCAGTCAAAATGGGATTATTTCAGGAGGATGGTAAGCTGATTGAAAAGTGGTCAATAAAGACCAGAACAGAATGTGAAGGAGAACAGATATTACCGGACGTGGCAGCGTCCATCCAACAGAAAATGAAAGAACATGGATTACTTCCGAATGATGTACAGGGAGTTGGTCTGGGGATTCCTGCACCTGTCAAAGAAGACGGAATTGTACGCGGTACGGCAAATCTTGGATGGAAATATAAAGAAGTAAAAAAAGAACTGAAAAGTCTTACCGGACTTACTGTGAAAACGGGAAATGATGCAAATATGGCTGCGTTGGGAGAAATGTGGCTGGGGGCTGGAAAAGGTCATGAGAATCTGGTTATGGTAACCCTTGGAACGGGTGTAGGCGGTGCAATTATTTTCGATGGGAAATGTGTTTCTGGTGGTCATGGAGCAGCTGGAGAAATAGGACATGTCTGCGTCAATGAGAAAGAAACGCAGATATGTGGATGTGGAAGGAAAGGGTGCCTGGAGCAGTATGCCTCCGCAACCGGAATTGCCAGAATGGCCCGACAAAAGATAAGCCGGGAAAAAACGAACAGTATCCTTAAAGAAAATGATGTCAATGCAAAGAAGGTATTTGATGCTGTAAAAGCCGGAGATAAAATGGCGAAAGCTGTGGCAGAGGAATTTGGAAAATATTTAGGGTATGCACTGGCAAATATTGTAGTTGTATGTGATCCTACGATTATTATAATTGGCGGTGGCGTGTCAAAGGCGGGAGAAATCTTGCTGCCATACATAGAAAAACCATTCAGGGAAAAAGTATTTTTTGCTAATGAAAAGACAGAATTTGCACTTGCTAAGCTTGGAAATGACGCTGGAATTTGTGGTGCCGCCAGACTGGTATTATAGTAATGTGTAAGAAAATAGAAATATGGATATAGGAGTTCCTATAGAATTAAGTAAGGCGTATGTGTTGAAACATACGCCTTTGGTATCTAAGTCAATGATGAAACTTTTATTTACTTTACATTACTCTGTACCTGAATCCGTAGATGGCTCTGAAGGAACTGTTGGTTCCGTAGGAGTCGTAGGTTCTGTTGTACCAGAATCATTGTTCTCACCAGAATGATCTTTATTATCATCTGTTCCCTCTGGTTCTGTTTCCTCTGGTTCCGGCTCCACATAATGGCCTTCGCAAGTCTCAGTTGGCGCTGTACCAGGAGCAAAATACTCAGTAAGAGAAGGACATTCACCCGGTATTGCAAGAAGCCCGCTCTTTGTACAGATTGTTTTGCGTTCAATGGTAGACGGCATGGAGAAATCTTTGTATGGGAGATTCAATTCACTGTTAATCCGGTTCATGATTTTTGCCCAGATTTTCTCGTGAAAATACCAGTTGCTTCCACTCATTTCCTTGTTATCATCATAGCCAAGCCAGATAGAACAGGTATAGTATGGAGTATATCCGCTAAACCAGAAATCCTTGTTATAAGAGGTTGTTCCTGATTTTCCTGCAACAGCCATATTATCCAGTTGTGCATACGGTGCAGCGGTACCCTTTGAAACAACGTCTTCCATTGCGCTTGTCAGCAAAGCTGCAGTTGTATCTTTCAACACAGTGACAGGTTTCTGAGTATTGTCAATCAGAACATTTCCGTCGTGGTCGAGGACCTTGGTGTAAAGGATTGGTTTATAGTAGCTTCCGCCATTAGCAATAGCAGCGTAAGCCGCAGTCAGTTCATAATTATAAACCCCATTTTTAATACCACCAAGAGCAAGGGATTCATTATATTTGTCTGTATCATCCAAAGTGGTGATACCGAATTTCTGTACATATTCATAACCAAGACCAATAGAAATTTCGTTTAACACTTTGATGGTAGGGATGTTCATGGACTGCTCAATGGCTTTTCGGAGTGTAGCAGTACCTACGTAATAGTTACCCCACCAGTTTTGAACGGATTTTCCGTCTTTGTATTTGTATGGCTCGTCCACTTCTGTGTCAGCTAAAGTTTTTCCGCCTACATCAAAGGCAGGAGCATATACGGCAAGAATCTTGAAACAAGAACCTGGTTGACGGGTACTTCCCTGATATGCACGGTTTAACCCACGATTGGTAGTCTTTTCGCCACGGCCACCAACTAAGGCTTTGATCTGTCCGTTGGACTGGTCGATAACGCATACAGAGGATTGTGGCTGGGGAGAAAGATTTACATATTCATCGTAAGTAATATCGTCTTCCTTTGTCACACTGGCACGGAATGCTTCGATTCGGGCATAGGCTGCATCCTGACTGGAGAACAGACGCCCCTGATCATCGTTATAATTATCAGAACCAAAATTCTTTAAATGACCGGCACTGTAATTATCCTGAGAGCCATCTGCTCTTGTGATAGTCAGTGCATAATCCACTCCCCATTCTATATTCGATGGAAAGTTGGAATCATTGGAGAGTTCCTGTTCGCAAATGTTCTGAATGGTTACGTTCTGGGTAGAAAAAATGGTAAGACCACTTCCATAGAGCGCATTGTATGCCTGTGTGTCTGAATAGTTCAGTCCCTTTTCAGATGTCAAATCATCCATTAACTGTTCGGTTAATGCATCATTAAAGTAAGAAGTAATATTGCTTTCTGCAAGTACTTCCGTATTGACCGTCTGGATACGGGCATATACGTCATCCGCTTCTGCTTCGTCGTATTCTTCCTGATTAATCCAGCCCTGTTCCAGCATATTTTTTAAAACCTTATCACGCCTTTTGGCATTCTCTTCTGGGTTCGTGATTGGATTATAACGTCCCGGACTCTGAGTAATTCCGGCAATGGTTGCACACTCGGAAAGGTTGAGCTCAGAAACATCTTTTCCAAAATAGCGTTGGGACGCGGTTTGAACACCCAGTGTATTCTGCCCTAGATTGATGGTGTTCAGATAGCTTTCCAGAATAGTGTCCTTATCCAGCATTTTTTCAATTTGGATAGCCAGATACTGTTCCTGAAGTTTTCGTTCCACCTTTTCATACTTTGTTTCATTTACGAAATCAGGAAAGACGTTGTTCTTGATAAGCTGCTGGGTAATGGTACTGGCACCTTCTGTAAAGTTTCCTCCATTCATGATACCCACCATTCCGGCACGGATAATCCCCTTGATGTCAATACCGTTATGCTGATAGAAACGGGAATCTTCAATCGCTACAAAGGCATGCTGCAGGTTTTTCGGAATCTTATCAATGGTAACATATTTTCGATTTGCACCACTACCGGTTAAGTTTCCGGTGGTTGTCACGCCATCATCTGCTTTGATGGTAGAACTTAGGCCACTTGGTTTAATGCTTTCGGCGGTAATTTCCGGTGCATTATCAATTACCTGCTTTACCATCAGGCCGACTGCGCCCGCTGCAATAATGCAGGCCAGAACAAACAGAATTAAAAATCCTTTAAACAGGCGGACACCGATTCTTTTCTTCTGCATCGTCGATTTGGACGTAATATTTTTTTGCTTTTTAGAAGCCTTTCGTTTACTATAATTCATAAATTGTGCCTCCTTATAATTGGATATTATACCAAATCCGCAAGTTTAAATAAAGCAGAAAATCAAAACTTCATCTATATATAGGAGATTTTTAAGAAATTCTTTGGAAATATGTCGAAAACAGTGTATAATGTGCGTAAATGCAAGGAAAGAAGTATTTGTTATAAGAAAATGCCTGCTGAAAAGCAGAAATAAAAAATGCAGGAGAAATAAAATTAATGCTTAATAAATATAAAACAGTGTATATTGGTGGTAAAGATGAAATTGTGGAAAAGAAATCCAGGTTTGTTGCGACAGTGCAGCCTGTACATACAGAAGAAGAAGCAATTTCGTTTATTGAAAGCGTTAAGAAACAATATTGGGACGCAAGACATAATTGTTTTGCCTATGTTATTGGGGAACGCAGTCAGATTCAGCGTTGTAGTGATGATGGTGAACCAAGTGGAACTGCGGGAAAGCCTATGTTGGATGTGCTTCTGGGGGAAGAAGTTCATGATACGGTTGTTGTAGTAACACGGTATTTTGGAGGAACGCTTCTTGGAACTGGTGGATTAGTACGCGCATATCAGGGTGCAACGAAAGCGGGATTAAATGCCAGTACCATTATTGAAAAGTGTTATGGAAGAAAGTGGAACATTGCAACGGATTACACAGGACTTGGTAAGATTCAGTATATTTTAGGACAGAGAGAAATTCCGATTCTGGATACGAGTTATACAGACAAAGTAGAGATTACTGTGCTGATTCCGGTGGAAGCAGAAGAAAGTGTACGAAGTGAAGTGATAGAAGGAACAAATGGACAGGCAGATATAGAAGCAGGAGAGGCATGTTATTTTGCAAAAGTTAATAAAGAAATGATTTTGTTTTCAGAATAGTAAAAGAGTGCCGGCGAAGCGGATAATCCACTATGCCGGCACTCTTTTACTTATGTATCGCGTTTACTGGAACTCTGGTTCAATCAAACCGTAGCTTCCGTCTTTTCTCTTGTAAACTACATTCACTTCATCTGTTTCAGCATTACTAAATACAAAGAAAGCATGTCCTAAAAGTTCCATTTGGATGCAGGCATCTTCAGGGAACATAGGTTTCATTCCGAAACGTTTGGTGCGGACAATCTTAATCTCTTCCAAATCAGGAATATTAGATTCTTCTTCGATAAATTCCTGACGGAAATCATGTCCTCCCTGATGTTTAGCAAGTAATTTGGTTTTATATTTTTTAAGCTGACGTTCGATTATCTCCTCTACCAAATCAATTGATACATACATATCATTGCTAACCTGTTCAGAACGAATAATATTGCCTTTAACAGGAATTGTAACCTCGATTTTCTGCCGGTCCTTCTCGACACTGAGTGTGACGATAATCTCTGTCTCTGGTGTAAAGTACTTCTCTAGTTTACCCAGTTTTGTTTCGACTGCTTCCTTAAGACCAGGTGTGATGTCGATGTTTCTTCCGCTAATGATGAATTTCATATAGCTCAACTCCTTTTTTGTAAATTTCCCATAACCATATTCCCTTAGCAACTTTTGTTATGAGATGTTTGTTGCTATGCTTATATTATACCTTATCAGGAGTACAATCTGCAATGAAAAAAGTATAAAATTTCTATATTTTCACGAAATTTTGGCTTTTTAATCCATTTTTTTCTGATAAGTTGTGAAGACACAAGGATAGCCATATACAATCCAGAAAATCACAGATGCATAACGCAGGAATTTCCAAATCAGGAAAGAGTCAAATATTAGCTTTGGAAGCAGATAAATAACCAGTGTAAGGAAAATTCCTACCAGAAAACGGCAAAGCAAAGCTTTCTTTCCGCCAGAGCATTCTGTAGAGAAATTGAGTCTGGTCTTCTCCAGATACCATCCCATTGCAAAGCCGATAGAAGCACCTGCCATTTTAAAACAGTCTTCAATGTATTTGTATTCAATCGTTCCGCTATGATACAGATAGAATGAATAAAAGGCAAAGAAGATAGCAAGAGCACTGATGATAATGCAAATAGGGAGCGTATGCTTCGGGTTATCTAACATAGCCTGCCCTTTCCAAATCAAGAGGCCGATAATCAGTGTGATAACCAGTGCCGTACAAACATCTTTTGGTGTGTGAACACCAAGATACATTCTGGAAAATCCAACAGAAAGAAATAAAATAATATACAATAATTTCAAATACCATCTTTTTGCTGCGAAAGCAAGAGGAGCAAAAAGGCTTACTGCGCTCTGTGTATGACCACTTGGAAATGAATAGCCTGTAGCAGCACCAACTGCGCTTTCTACAGGTTGAAAGTCCGAATCCAGCGCCCAGGGGCGCGGAATCCGGAAGGTGATTTTCAGACCTTGTACACAAATACCGGACGTGACATAGGTTAATCCGATGGTTGTGGCGAGTTTCTTATTACAACACCAATACAAAGCACAAATGACTATAACAGGAAGCATTTCCTGCCCAAGATAAGTGATAAACTGAAAAAATTGTATTCCAATTGGTGTACGGATTTCAGAAAGCATCCATAAAAAGGACATTAGTTCAGCCCTCTTTTTCTCATCTTGCTGTCCAGAATCTTTTTGCGGATTCGAAGGGATTTCGGAGTTACTTCCAGTAATTCATCTGTATCAATAAAGTCTAAGGCTTCTTCCAGACTGAGCACTTTTGGAGGTGTCAGCTTCAGAGCTTCATCTGCACTGGAAGAACGGGTATTTGTCAAATGCTTTGTCTTGCATACATTTAATTCAATGTCATCTGTCTTTGCATTTTGTCCCACAACCATACCTGAGTAAACCTTTTCGCCAGGTCCGATGAAGAGAGTACCACGGTCCTGTGCGTTAAACAGGCCATAAGCAACAGCTTCACCAGTTTCGAATGCAATCAGAGAACCCTGGCTACGATACTGAATATCACCTTTGTATGGCGCATAACCGTCAAACGCAGTGTTGATAATACCATTTCCCTTTGTGTCGGTAAGGAAGTCACCGCGATATCCGATAAGTCCACGGGACGGGATTGAAAATTCCAGTCGGGTATATCCACCATTTGACATGCCCATTGTGCGAAGTTCTCCCTTTCGCTGGCTGAGCTTTTCGATTACGACACCTGTAAATTCATCCGGTACGTCGATGTATGCAATTTCCATTGGCTCCAGCTTTTTACCATTCTCATCTGTTTTATAAAGAACTTCTGCTTTGCTGACTGCAAATTCATAACCTTCACGGCGCATATTTTCCACGAGAACGGATAAATGAAGTTCACCACGTCCAGATACCTTGAAGCTGTCTGTATTATCTGTTTCTTCTACGCGGAGACTGACATCAGTATTCAGCTCGCGGAACAGACGCTCGCGCAGATGGCGGGATGTAACGAATTTTCCTTCCTGACCTGCAAATGGACTGTCGTTTACGATGAACTGCATTGCAATCGTTGGTTCAGAAATCTTCTGGAATTCAATTGGATTTGGTGCATCCAGAGAGCAGATAGTATCTCCGATGGAAATATCTGCAATACCGGAAATAGCGACAATGGAACCAATACCAGCTTCTTTCACTTCTACTTTATTTAATCCGTCAAATTCATATAACTTACTGATTTTTACCTTCTTCTGTTTGTCAGGGTCATGGTGGTTTACTACAATTACGTCCTGATTGACAGAAATGGTACCGTTATCTACTTTACCGACACCGATACGTCCAACATACTCATTGTAGTCAATGGTGCTGATTAACATCTGAGTGCCGGCATCAGGGTCACCTTCCGGAGCTGGAATGTAATCCAGAATGGTTTCAAATAAAGGTGTCATATCTACAGGTTCGTCTTCTGTATTGTAGGTTGCATATCCGTCTCTTGCAGATGCGAAAACGAACGGGCAGTCTAACTGGTCATCATCTGCACCAAGGTCAATCAGAAGCTCCAGAACTTCGTCAATTACATCAGCAGGTCTTGCTTCCGGACGGTCAATTTTGTTAATGCATACAATGACAGGCAGCTTTAAAGCAAGCGCTTTCATTAACACAAATTTTGTCTGTGGCATTGCACCTTCAAATGCATCAACTACAAGGATAACTCCATTTACCATCTTAAGTACACGCTCTACTTCGCCTCCAAAATCGGCATGCCCCGGTGTGTCAATAATATTGATTTTTGTGTTTTCATAGTACACAGCAGTGTTTTTAGAGAGAATGGTAATTCCACGCTCACGTTCGATGTCGTTGGAATCCATTACACGTTCAGCTACTTCCTGATTTTCACGGAATACACCGCTTTGTCTTAAAAGCTGATCTACCAATGTTGTTTTACCATGGTCAACATGGGCGATAATTGCAACATTTCTAATGTCTTCACGTTTTGTTCTCATTTTTTAACCCTTCTTTTATCTTCTTTTTAATATGAAATGTGTTGATATAGTGCCGGGACAAAGTAAGGCTGTCCCATGAATATTTTCTTATATTGTAAAAATTACATACCGTTCATTGTAGCACATCCCGGTATTGGTTTACAAGATATAATCATTTATATTTTTATAGATGGAAAAATTTTCTTATTTTGGTTCTAAATGGAGGCAGGCAGACATAAATTAGGTAATGACCTAAAATACAGATATGAAAAGGAAGGAGATTTACGACGTATGTCAGATAAGATTATTGAAAATAACCAAGTAACTATAATGGGGCAGGTGGACAGTGAATTTGAGTTCAGCCATGAGGTGTTCGGAGAAGGCTTTTACATTGTAGAAGTGCTTGTAAAGAGACTGAGCAATTCAGATGACCGGATTCCGCTTATGATTTCGGAAAGACTGATTGATGTGACGCAGGATTATCGGGGAGAGTATATCGTGGCACACGGTCAGTTCCGTTCCTACAATCGCCATGAAGAACAGAAGAACCGGCTGGTGCTTTCTGTGTTTGTAAGAGAAGTCGAATTTGTAGAAGAAGAACCGGAAGGAGCAAAGACAAACAGTATTCTGCTGGATGGATACATATGCAAAGAGCCGGTATATCGGAAAACACCTCTGGGCAGGGAAATCGCGGATTTGTTACTTGCGGTTAACCGTCCATATGGAAAGTCAGATTATATTCCATGTATCTGTTGGGGAAGAAACGCCAGATTTGCATCCGGATTTGAAGTGGGAGAACATGTTCAGGTGCTGGGACGGATTCAGAGTAGGGAATATATTAAGAAACTTTCTGAGACGGAAACGCAAAAGAGGATTGCTTATGAAGTATCAGTAAGTAAATTAGAATGTTTGGGTGAGTAAGGATTAGTAAAAAAAGAGTAATATACATCAATTGACATGGATTGCACTTAATGCTAAACTTGGGTTAATTAGTAGAAGTACAGCAATAGAAGTAAAGTCAGGAGGATGCGCATGTCTATTTTTACTGGTTCGGGCGTAGCGATTGTGACGCCATTTCATGAAGATGAAAGTGTTAATTATGACAAATTAGATGAGCTGTTAGACTATCATTGCAACAATGGAACGGATAGTATTATTATCTGTGGAACTACAGGAGAGTCTTCTACATTGTCAGAAGAGGAGCATATGGATGTGGTGAAATTTGCAATTGACCGTGTGAAGGGACGAATCCCTGTGATTGCAGGAACAGGCTCCAACAGTACTTTGACAACCATTCAGATGTCAAAGGAAGCGGTGGAAGATGGGGCAGATGGCCTGCTTCTGGTAACACCATACTATAATAAGTGTACGCAGGGCGGTCTGATTGCTCATTACACAGCAGTTGCGAAAGAAGCAAAAGCGCCGATTGTTTTATATAGCGTGGCAAGCCGTACCGGGGTGAATATTGCACCAGAGACTGTTGCAACACTGTATAATGATGTGGAAAATATCGTGGCTGTGAAGGAAGCTTCAGGAAATATCAGTCAGGTTGCAAAGATTATGAATCTGACGGACGGAAAGATTGATTTATATTCCGGAAATGATGATCAGATTGTGCCTATGCTGGCTCTTGGTGGCAAGGGTGTTATTTCTGTACTCGCAAATATTGCACCACAGTACACACATGAGATTTGTGCGAAATTCTTTGCAGGAGATGTGGCAGGAAGCTGCAAGATGCAGTTGGATGCGATTCCACTTATTGGAAAATTATTCTGTGAAGTAAACCCGATTCCGGTGAAAAAGGCATTGAACCTGCTTGGAAAAGAAGTAGGACCGCTTCGTATGCCGCTTACTGAGATGACAGATGAAAATGCAGCAGCTTTGGCAAAGGCAATGAAAGAATTTGGCTTAGCAGTAAGATAGAATGACAAAATCAAAGGGACCTTTGAAAGGGTCCCTTTCTTGTCTGTAGAGAATTGTGAAAAGTTATACAATGGAGGAAAAAAGAATGGTTAGAGCAATCATGCATGGCTGTAATGGCAAAATGGGTCAGGTGATTACAAGACTGGCAGAAGAGGATCAGCAGATTGAGATTGTAGCCGGAATTGACACGCAGAAGGGGGAACAGAATCCTTATCCTGTTTTTGAAACTTTGAGAGAATGTAATGTGGAAGCAGATGTAGTGATTGATTTTTCCAATGCGGCAGCAGTGGACGAATTACTTGCTGTGTGTGTAGAAAAACAGCTTCCTGTCGTACTTTGCACAACCGGACTTTCAGAAGAGCAGCTTCATAAGACAGAAGAGGCAGCAGAAAAGGTGGCTGTGCTTCGATCTGCTAACATGTCTCTTGGGATTAATCTGCTTATGAAGCTGCTTCAGAGTGCGGCTGCTGTGCTTTCACCGGCCGGATTTGATATTGAAATCGTAGAAAAACATCATAATCAGAAGCTGGATGCTCCAAGCGGAACGGCAATTGCACTTGCAGATTCTATGAATGAGGCTTTGGAACAAGCATATACTTATACCTATGACAGAAGCAAAGAACGTAAAAAAAGAGAGAAACAGGAAATCGGTATTTCGGCAGTGCGCGGAGGCACCATTGTAGGGGAACATGAAGTGATTTTTGCGGGCACAGATGAAGTGATTGAATTGAAACATACGGCATATTCCAAAACAGTATTTGGAAAAGGTGCCATAGAGGCAGCGAAATATCTTGCAGGAAAGCCGGTAGGACGTTATGATATGAGTGATGTGATTCAGTTATAAATACGGTATGTGGGAGGAAAACATGGAAGAACTGAGACAAAAGTATCTGGAAAGGCTGGCCGAGCTGTTTCCGTCAATTTCAAAGGCGTCATCGGAGATTATTAATCTGCAGGCAATTCTGAATCTGCCTAAGGGAACGGAACATTTCCTGACAGATATTCACGGGGAGTATGAAGCATTTAACCATGTGCTGAAAAATGGTTCCGGTTCTGTGAA
>CAJMSZ010000040.1 GCA_905216215.1 uncultured bacterium
GAGAGAATACCGAAAGCTGAGAAACAAATTCTGAAATCCACAAAGAGGATACCACCGAATTATCAAAACAATGATTTGTGATATCCTCTTCTCACTTTTGCTATTCTTATTTTACAAACTCAGCCGAATAATAATACATATACTCATTATCTGTATCTATGTATTCTCCTGTAATGTCCTGTATCGGCAACGAACTCACTCCTTGTTCGCCATAGATCAGTGCTGCCAATCCTTGCTCTGTTCCGTACTCTATCGTGCTTTTGTTCTCTATAGAGGTCGCAGATCTTCCATAATATTCTCTGTTTGCAACACCTTCCAAGATTGGCGTTTCTGTCATATATTTTGAATATTCATCTGCTGCAATAAGCTTTGCAGTAAAATTATCAAAATCCGGAGTGATGACAATCAATCCATTTTTTGCAGATTTCACGTCCTCATAGGAAAGTTCCAAAACTCGTTTATGAGAAACTCGTTTTCCAGAATGATATTCTGACAAGTAAACGTATAATGCTTGAAATGTATCTTTTGAATTGTATCGAAACATCATGGTTCCATCAATTCCGGACAACAATTCAGCCGTTTTCATTTCTACACTATCCGGGTCTACTGCTTCTATATAATTTTGTGGTTGCCGCAATTTATTACATACCATGATTCCAAGAGTAATAGCAAATACTCCCACAGCAATAAGAAGTATAGCAATAATCTTCTTTAAATAACGCTGTTTATGACTACTATCTTTTGATATCTGTATCAGTGTATCTTCCGATTTTTTTTCTACATTAGTTACCTCAATATCTTCACCTGCCAAAAATTCATTTAGACTGATGCCTAATATTTCACATAATTCTAAATACACAGACACATCTGGTAAACAAATCCCACGTTCCCATTTGGAAACTGACTTATCACTCTTACCCAGTTTCTCAGCAAGCTGTTTTTGAGTCATACCAAGTTTTTTTCTTTTTTCTGCAATATAGCTTCCGATTTTCACAAGGTCCATAAATACTTCCCCCTTTCAGAATTATAGTATCTATTTTGTCCCAAAAAGTACACCCCTTAATGGTAGAATCGTATTATATAGGCAGAATCTCATCCAATTTCATAAAATAAAAAGGACGCTGTATGCTCTCGTTTCTTTCGGGGCTACAGCGTCTTTTCTGCTTTCACGGCTCGCGCAGACCGCAGGGCAGTCAAACAGATTTTTCAGCAGAAATAGTTTAAGCCCGATCGATTCTTTTTTCTCTCGACCGGGCTTTTAATGAATTTCCAGTAATTTCATTTTATACACCTGCTACTTTCATTGATTTCGGGGTATTTCGTTATGTTCCTTTTGGACCGTACCTCCTGGATTTTTTTGTTTTTATTTTTTCCCTATGGGCCTCTGCCTTTCATTGGAATCATCTCCTTTAGGTTCTATATGTAAACTCTTCAGAGATTTTTTTGATGTTCAGATTAACTATGCCATTGGACTGTACCTCTTACTTTCTTAGATTTCGTCTTGATGTTTCTTTTTCGTTTTTATTTTTGTTTTCTTTTCTTTTGTTGATCTTATATTAACTCATCTTCTCCGTTTTGTCAATACTTTCTTTTAATTTATTTTATATTTTATTATTTTCAGAATATTATGACATCAAGATCGAAAGATCAGAAACCTGATGCAGTCTCACTTACAAAGAGGCGGCCGCAGGCTTTCGCAAAATTCAACCCCCGGCTTTTTTTGACCCACCGCAGGGCGATCCTGCTCCCTCCGGAACTCCACAGAATCTTCTTTCCAAAAGAGTAGAACGAAAGACTCCGCTGTCTTTGCCTTTCGCAAAGTCCAGCGGAGCATTTTTCCCATATTCTTTCTTCTCTTTCTAATTTCTTATTTGCAGAGTTCTTCGGCCAATGCCTCGATCTCTTTTACGTTCTCTTCCTTCACAGCGGACATTACTTTTACATTATTCTCTGTCCAGGTGATATTTTTGCTCTTTTCAAACATACCTTTCATCACTTTCGCTGCGGTCGGTGCCCAGCTTCCGTTTTCGATCAGACCGATGGTGCGGTTCTGGAAGCTGCGCTCTGTCAGGCGGTTGATGAAATCCTGCATGAACGGGTAAATTCCTGCATTGTAGGTCAGCGTTGCGAGAACCAGCTTACTGTAACGGAAAGCATCCGCTACGGCAGCGGACATATCGTCTCTTGCCAGATCGTAAACAACGACATTCGGACAGCCTTTTTCTTTCAGCTTATCTGCAAGCAATTCGGCAGCTTTTTTTGTATTGCCGTAAACAGAAGTATAGGCAACCACAACGCCCTCTTCTTCCGGACGATAAGAAGACCAGATATCGTATTTTTCAATGTAGTGGCCAAGATTTTCCGTCAGAACCGGACCGTGCAGGGAACAGATTTTCTGGATATCCAGCGTACCTGCTACTTTCAGGAGCTTCTGTACCTGCAAACCGTATTTTCCGACGATGCCGATGAAATAACGGCGTGCTTCGTCATCCCACGGTTCCTCGCGATCGAGTGCACCGAATTTTCCGAAGCCGTCTGCTGCGAACAGAACCTTGTCGGTGCTGTCGTATGTAACCATAACCTCCGGCCAGTGTACCATCGGAGCGAACACGAAGGTCAGAACGTGTTTTCCGAGCGTAAGGGACTCGCCATCCTTTACTTCCAGTTTCTTTCCGGCGAGATCCATCTTTGGGAAAAAGTTTTTCATCATGGCAAAAGTTTTTGTATTTGCAACAACGGTTGCTTCCGGATATGCTTTTACGAAGTTTTCAATATTCGCAGAGTGATCCGGCTCCATGTGCTGTACGATCAGGTAATCCGGTTTTCTGCCATCCAGTGCTTTCGCAACATTTTCCAGCCATTCATCCGCAAAGTTTGCATCTACGGTATCCATAACTGCCGTTTTTTCATCGAGAATTACGTAAGAATTGTATGCCATGCCGTTCGGCACTTTGTACTGACCTTCAAACAGGTCTACCTGATGATCGTTGACTCCTGCGTAGATAATATCCTCTGTAATCTTCATAAAAATCCATATCCTTTCCATCTTGTTTTTTCCTGCCCGGAACCTGCTCCGAACCGTATATTTTTATATTATCCTATGATGGAGGAAAAAGCAAGGAAAAAGCAAGGAAAAATAGTAAAGATTACTATTTTTACTTGCTTTTCTCCGTTCACACACACGATATCCCTTTTCCACAGCTTGCAAATCATCACAATACTTCTATTTTGCAGGCATGTTCTTTTGTTTCTTTATCATAACTGATTCCAACCGCCACTCGCAAAAGCAAGTGCAGAAAGATTCCGAGCGTACATGCTGATACTATGAGTATAGTCTTTTTCTGTGGGAGGCGCAAGAATGGAATCCCGTTTCTCACTTCTTATTTATTTTCCGGGAAAACAATCTCTTTCTCTGGTACGCCTTCTGATTTGATGACGTAGCCGTCAACATCATCAAAATGAATCTTGTACTGATATTCGCTTTCACGTCCCTCTTTTGCGTCATCGGCATCAGCGTAATAGGTAAGGCGAATTTCGAAAGTATTTTTGTTTCCTTCGCGCCAGGACTCATCGCCGATCAGCCAGTCGTTTTCGAGGTTTTTGTTTCTTTTCAGCAGCACCTCGGCGTACTGCTGTGCGCCTCTCCAGATTCCTGTGTTTTTGTACCGGTTCTGCATGGTGTTCTGATACTGCCACAGTGTTACAAACATGATCGTCGCCATAATTGCCGTGAAAAGAACGGTTTTGCATTTCTTTTCTTTTTTCTGTCTCTGCCGGCGGATACATCGAATGGTTCCGATCATCATCATTACCAGAACAAACAGATACCACAGGGTCCAGAAGATCTGCTCTTTTCGTTCCAGACCGCCGGGAATGAATTCTGCCAGCTGATCGCCCCAGACGAAATTTACCAGGGATGCCAGAATGCCGATAGACAGAATGGATGCTGCCCCATAGACTTTCCGGCTTTCTTCATCATCGAGGTTCTGGAAGAAATACCACAGCGATACAAACGCTGCTGCCACCAGACCGCCTAGAATCAGGCCGCCGCCCACGTTTACGATCTTTGCCGCCCACGCTGCCGCTGCCACACCGATCACCAGAAATCCCGCGATCACGTTTGCGTTCCGGTCCTGTTTTTTCTGCTGCCTTGAAATGTCACCTGCGTTCTGCAGCATTTCGGCCACCTCCTTCTGAGTATACTGAATTTCCGGCGCCGCCTCTTCCTTCGCCTTCTCCTGCCGTTCGGAGCGCATCAGTTCCAGCACAGAAATCCCAAGTGCCTGAGCCAGCGGCTCAATCGTCTGGATATCGGGAAAGCCAAGTCCCCGCTCCCACCGGCTGACGGCTTTATCCGTCACATGAATCTTTTCCGCAAGCTCTGCCTGCGTCATCTTTTTCTCTTTTCGCATTCCGGCAATAAACCGCCCGAACTCTTTCGCTTCCACGTCGTGTCCCTTCCTCCTGCTGTTCCCGCACCGTCTCATGTTGCCCAGCGGAGCGTTTTACAGTCTCAGAATAGGCGAAAATAGGCTGTTTTGTCAATCTACGAATCCTTTACCTGCGTTTTTACGCCAAAAAATCCCCGATTCAGCACAAAAGTGCCAAATCGGGGATCTTGTATTTTCCTGTATTTACAGCCCGATCATATTTGCAAACAATACGATCAGCGGAATGGCAATGATGGTTCTCTCCAGAAAGATCACCAGCAGTTTCCAGAAATTCAACGGAATTTCACTTTTGATAAACGCCGGGGCGGGAACTTTTTGTTAAAAATATCGGAATCTGCCGAATTCTGCGATTCCCCCTGCTTCTTTCGTTGCATAGGCAAACAGTCCAACTCTGCATCCTGTGAAATGATCCATTTTGAAATAGAGCTGATGCCATGGTCCGATCTGTTTCCATTTTTCATCGCTCCAATATAAAAACCGGACTTTATCGTGCTGGTTCTGGAAATCCGCTTCCATCCGGATTCTTATTTTCGATGATTCAACCGCCACTGCTTCCCATTCGTTTTCTTCACTGTTGCCCTGATTTCCTTCCAGGCTGTCATTTTCCGCTTCGAGAGATCTCATAACCAGAAACATCCGTCCATCACGCTTTGTAACTGCCGCCATGCCGTAACATCCCTGTAATGCACACATACCTGCATAATCTCCGTCCTTCAGTCTTTCCGCATCAACGGTTACTTCTGTTATGCACATCGGAAACTTCATCCTCTGGGTGATCGTATTTACTGCCTGCGTGACATTTTTGCACTGCTTTTTACAGCTCATTCGGAGGCACCCTTTTTCTGCATCATTCTCAATCCAGGAAAGTTCCGGTTCGTGATTGAACTGCCAGCAGCTCTTCCATCCAAACGTTCCAAACAGCCGTTTCTGGTCCGGATTCCATTCTGAAAAATCATCACTCTCCACAAGCGAATGATACTGTTCCTCCGGTCTTGTGCTTTTTGTTTCCACTTCACAGAGTGCCCTTCCCGAATCACCCAATACCGGATAATTTTCTTTTATGATCTGCTCTTTTTGTTCGCCCGGCGCCGGCATATAGGTAACTCTGACATTTTTCTCCCATTTTACTGGCACAAGAACCGGGATTCTGCCGACAGCACCTCTGTCCTGGAAAAGTACGGCGTACCATTTATGATCCGGCGTATCCACAATTCCTCCCTGCGCAACGCCCTGGCCGCAATACCCCATGGTATCACACAACACATCTCCGCCTCTAAATTCTCCCGTCAGGCTGTCTGATACATAGCATGCCTGCGTCCGCATCCACCTGTCCGGAAGGGAATGAATCAGGAATAAATAATACATTCCATTGATTTTATAAAAATGACTTCCTTCAAAACCAAGCCCCGGATTCCGACTATCACTGACCAGAATCCGATCCAGTCCGCCTTCCTTTGGACCGCCCAGATCTTTTTTCAATTCCTGCAGACGAACATTTCTATTGCCGGAAACAATATAAACATGATCATCCTCAAACAAAAGTGAGCAGTCATGATAAAAGCCTTCTATGATGCGTTTTTCCCATGGTCCTTCGATATCATCAGCAGTATAAAGGTATGTTTTTCCGGTATCATTCGCCACAAAGCAAATATAATACATCCCTTTATGGTATCGGAGCGATGCGGCCCACATGCCTTTTCCATAGCAGTTTTTCTCACCAACAAGCCTCTGTTCCTCTGTGCTGTCCAGTCTTTCATACACATAGCTCAGATGTTCCCAGTGAATGAGGTCATACGACCGCAGAATCTCACACCCCGGCATAAAGTGCATTGTAGTGCTTACCATGTAATACGTATCATCTACCCGGATGACATCTGGATCCGGATAATCCAGTTCTGTAATTGGATTTTTTCCTGCTATCTTCATATGCTCTCTCCTCATATAATATTTCAGGGTCATGCCAAAACAGCATGACCCTGGATAAAATGCAGTATCTTTATTCTTTTACTCCGCCAAGAGTAAGCCCGGCAACAAAGTATTTCTGTAAAAATGGATAAATACAAATAATTGGAAGCATGGTAATAATGGTTGCTGCTGCACGGACCGACGTCGGTGTGACCGAACCGGCTGCATTTTTCATTGCTTCCACAGAGGTTCCCTGATTCGTAACCGATGATAAGAGTTTCATAAGCTCATACTGAAGGGTCGTCAGATTGCTGTTCATTCTGTTGTACAGCATCGCATCAAACCAGGAGTTCCACTGTCCTACCGCCACAAATAATGCTACGGTTGCATATACCGGCTTACAGAGCGGTGAATAAATCTTCAGAAAAATCGTGGTATATCCTGCACCGTCAAGCTGCGCGGACTCTTCCAGACTGTCGGAAATTCCGTTCATATAGGTACGGATTACCAGCATATTGAACGCACTGACCATTCCAGGAATTACATATACCCCGAAACTGTTTGTCAGGCCAAGTTGTTTGTACAGCAGGAATGTAGGAATCATTCCACCGTTGACATACATGGTGATAACCCAGAATAAGGATAATTCTTTTTTAAACAGAAAGCGTTTTCTGCTTACAATAAACGCCAGGATTGCATTTGCTACCAGTGCCAGCAGCGTTCCGATGATGGTTCGCGCCACTGTGATATATGCGCCCGTGATCAGGTTATCCTTCTGAAGAACGGTGATATAGTTTTTCCATGTGAATTTTCTTGGCAGCAGATAAATTCCTCCGCGAAGGGCATCTGTACCATCGTTTAATGATATTGCCAGTGTATTTAATACCGGATACAGTGTAATGACTATAAACAGTACCATGATAATACCATTTATTATCGGAAACAGATCCAATTTTCCGGTCTTTTTTCCAGTTTTTTTTGCCATGATGAACCTCCTTAGAACAATCGCTCTTCGCCATTGCGTTTTGCAATCTGGTTTGCGATCATAATCAGTATAATGCTGACTGCACTCTTGAAAATACCTGCTGCCGTACCGATTGCATAATCGCCCTGGCTGATACCCCATTTCAATACGTAGATATCAATGGTCTGTGATACTCTCTGTACCAGGCCGTTTCCTAAAAGATACTGAATTTCAAATCCGGCATTCAAAACGTTGCCTACGTTCATCAGGAGAAGAATCATAATGGTCGGTTTGATTCCAGGAAGTGTCACGTACTTAATTTTATTCCACCTTCCGGCGCCGTCTATGGATGCCGCCTCATATAAAGATGGATCAATTGCTGTGATTGCTGCCAGATAAATAATGGCATTCCAGCCGGTTTCCTTCCACACATTTGCAAAAGCAACAATAGGCCAGAAGTAGCTCGTATGTGCAAAAAAGTTAATTGGCTGTTTGATGATATGCAGATTCACCAGAACTTCATTTACAATACCAGTTCCGGAAAGCATATCATGCAGAATACCGGTTACAATAATCCACGAAAGGAAATGCGGCAGATAGGAAATGGTCTGAACCACTTTTTTTCCTATATGGCTTCTGATTTCATTTAATAAAATTGCAAACGCAATTGCCGTTACGAAAGTTACAACAAGATTGATAACTCCCATTGCCAGAGTATTCCGGATAACACGGATAAACGTCATATCTGAGAACAGTGTCCGGAATTTTTCTAATCCTACAAACTCTGAATGCAGGATTCCTAGTTTCGGTTTGTAGTTCTGAAATGCCATTGCCCAGCCAGCAAGCGGAAGGTAATAGAAAATCACACCATATGCTACGATAATTGCTGCCCAGAAAAGCAGGACTTTCTGTCTTTTGATTTCTTTCCATGTGATTTTTGTTCTGGGCTCTTTTGTTTTTGATTTTGTTCTCGCTAAAGACATGACCTCACTCCTTAAAAAAACGGGCAGATGAAATTTTTCACATCTGCCCGCTTCAAAATTTCATTTTTTATTTGAACTTCGCTGCCTGCTCCATTCTTGTGTCTAATTCAGTCTGCAGTTCACTGATAAAGTCTTCCGGGTGGCATGCATTGTAAGCATCCATGTAGGTATCCCATGCCGCGTCAAAATCTTTTGCCATAACAACCTGCGGAAGCTGCTCATGTTTTACATCTGCAATTTTGTTCCATGCAACTCCGCCAGGTGTATCTGTTGTGAAATTGTTAGAGAAGGACCACATCGGATACCAGTCTCCAGGTGCCTCATTTGTTCCAAGCATCTCAACATAAGTCTCAACACCATAAGCCTCAAAGGTTTCTTTTACATCCTGATTTAATCCATCAAAGAACTCACTTGCCTGTCCATCCGGTTTATTGGCGTTAATTCCATCATCACTGGTTCCAGTGTACTGTGGGAAGTAGGAATATGGGCAGGTATGAGATGCTTTGTACGCGGTATCAGACTGTTTCGTCCGCTCTTCCTCTGTTCGGTAGAATTCTCCGTTTTCATCCACCTCATAATCGGTACCCTCTACACCCCAAAATCTGAGATTGTGAATATCCTGATCCAGAAGATCATTTACAAACTGTAATGCTCCTTCCACATCTTCACAGCTTGTTGTAATTGCAAGACCGCTCGACTCATTAAATGCCCCGCCTGAATTGTGCCACTGATTGTCACGGCCATCAATCGTAACCGGAACAGGAATATAATCGCAGCCCTGCTCATCCAGTCCAGCCTGTTTGATTGCATCATTTGCATTCGAGAAATCCCACCACTGATCAATCATTCCAAGTACACGTCCGGTAGAAAGTTTGGAAATATATTCATCGTAACTCTGTGTAAAGGATTCCGGATCTACAATTCCCTTCTGATACTCTTCATTCAGTTTTCGGAAGTAGGCAACCGCTGTATCCGAAGTGTTATAATCTAAAACGGTCAGTGTATCCGGATCTACCATACAGGATCCATCATTTGGATATCCGTCGAGGAACTGCGGGGCATTCTCCAGACAGAAATATCTCCAGTCGTCACAGAGGATGGTGTATGGAATATTTTCCGTTCCGTCTTCCATAGTCGGATTCGCTTCGTTGTAGGATTCAATCAGATTAAAGTAATCATCCATTGTTTTAATTTCCGGATAACCCGCCCATTTTAAGACTCTGGCCTGAATCCAGAATGCTTCATCATTATGTGTACATACTTTTTCTTCATTTTTAATGCAGCTAAACTGTGGAATCCAGTAAATATGGCCATCATCCTGTCTTAATTTTTCCCACTCAAGATCAGAGAACAGATTTTTAATATTAGGATAATCATCCAGATAGTCATCCAGTGCAACCAGTGCATCGGCATCATATAACTGCATCTGTCCGTTTCCGCCCTCAATAAAGTCCGGATACTCTCCTCCTGCGATCATGGTGCCAATAGCCTCAACATCCGTCTGACCCGTCAGCCAGGTTTCTTTTACCTTTGCGCCTGTTTTTTCTGCAATGATCTGCTGAACCTCATTATCATCATTGATTTCGGATCCCGGGACTGCAAAAAATGCGGTAAATTCTTTTATCTCTCCGTCAGAATCTCCCTTAGAGGAACTCTTTCCTCCTGCTCCACATCCTGCGAGCAGGGTTGCTGCCATTGCCGAGGCAAGCAGCATGCTTACAATTTTTTTTCTCTTCATCTTGTAATACCTCCCTTTGATAGTATTTATTTTATCAGTTTGCAGGTTTGAAACAATCGGATGAACTATAGTAAGAAACAGGGTAAATTATAGATCGTAGATACGCACTATAATTTACCCTGTTTCTTACTTCCTGTTTTCTTTAACTTCCCTGCTGCATCTGTTTTCGGAATCTGGCCGGTGTGCACCCTTTCACCTGAATAAAACGGTTTACAAAATAATCCAGATCATGATATCCTACTTCTTCTGCAATCTGCACAATTTTTTTATCCGTGCGGATCAGAAGGCCTGCGGCCTGCTCCATCCGGAAATTGTTCAGATAGTCCTTGAAGGAAAGACCATATTTTTTCCGAAACAGCTGCCCGAGATAGGCACTGTTGACATAGTATTTTTCACTGAGACCCTTCAGCGTGAGGTTGGCGGCATAATTCTCTTTGATTTCTTTTTCTACCATGCCGAGAACGCCCCTGGAAACGTTTTTTCGAAGCTGAGAAAGATAATCGCCGTATTCACATGCAAAGCGCGCCATATGCGCCTTACTGCCACGCAGGATACCATTCTCAAAGCTGCTTTCACTGATCAGCCGCAGGATTTCTTCCTGGTTTACGTCATTATCCTGCTCACTCGCCAGATGGATCAGTTGGAAAAGCAGATAATTGATATTCAGATTCATGCTCTCAGCATTCATTCCCATCTGACTCATTTCTTCATAAAACTGTTCTACTGCTTTCCGGATCTCCATGTGGTTATTCTGTTCAATGGTGGTAAGAAGCTGATCCAGCCCCTGTTTGCATAAGACCATTCCAGCCGCTGTAACCTGCACTTCATCCTCATAATAATAGATTTCTTTTCGTGCCCGGAACCCCTGAAAAGAGCGGAGCATACAGGCATTACCATACGATCTTGCCACATTGCTGATATCTGGTACTTTTTTCCCAACCAGCATAATAACCGGCTGTTTCGTATTATTGACAAGATATTGCCGGAATGCAGAAAGGTATGTTTTATCATCCATTCCCAGACGCTCCGCAAGGTTTTCAGAATATACAAAACCAATATCATATATTTTTTCATCCGCAGAAACATCAAATACACAGTGCTTGGCATCTTCTTTCAAAAATTCTCTGCAGCAGTCATACAGCTCTCTTTGAAAATTCCGCAGGTCTTTATCGCTCTGTTCTTCCAGATTGTTCGGCTGTTCTTTCTGAATCTCCACATAACGGATTCCCTGCGTATCTTTCATGTGTTTTTTTACGTAATTAAGATTGACATCATCGTATTTTCCATGGATTAAAGAGATCAGATGTCTCGAAAAATAGGCATGTTCCATTTCCTCATGTGCCTTTGATTCCTGTCTCTCCCGGTCTGATAATGCACGAACCTTATGCAACAGTTTTAACAGGGTTTCCCGGTCAACAGGTTTTAACAGATATTCCGTACATTTATTCTGCATGGCACGCCTTGCGTAATCAAACTCCGCATAACCGCTCAGAATAACAAAATACGCATCCGATATTTCTTCCCTTCGTATCTGCTCCAGTAATTCCAGACCTGTCATACCAGGCATCCGGATATCTGCTATGATAAGATCCACTTTTTCTTTTTTCAAATATTCCAGTGCTTCCAGACCGTTTTCTGCCGTCGCAGCAATTTCAAATCCTTCTTTTTCCCAGTCTATGATGACCTTAATTCCCTGCAGGATAAAGGGTTCATCATCAACCAACAGTACTTTTAACATTTTTCTCCTCCCTGCTCTACACTACATATACTCCAGGGGCATCCAGATTGTTATCAGTGTACCCACCCCTTCTTCTCCATCCAGATCGATCTTCACTTTATTTTCCGATACCATTTTCAATCTTAAACATGCATTGACAATTCCTACCCTTCCTTTCTTTTTCAGCATCTCAATGTCTGCGTTTCTCATGTTTTCCAGAAGTTCCTGCCTTTTGCCTTCTTCCATTCCGTTCCCAGTATCTTCTATTTCCATGCAGATCAGCTCGTTTTGTTCATATACTCTTACAAAAATCCAGCCTGGAGACGCTTTACTTTCAATTCCATGCACACATGCATTTTCTACGAATGTTACCAGCGTAAGTTTTGGAACCTTTCTTTTTCTGCATTCTTCATCAATCTCAATCTGATAACTCAGTCTTTCTCCGAAACGATATTTCTGGAGTGCCAGATACGCCTTTACAAATTCCACTTCCTGTTCAATCGTCACAGAGTCCTCGCCCCATTCGACATACTGTCTTTGTATGACAGCCAGTTTTTCAACCATATCCGCTGTTTCATTCTCATTTTTCAAAATGCTGTGCATGCGGATGCTCTCAAGTGCATTAAACAGAAAATGAGGATTAATCTGGCTGTGAAGGGCAAGAAGTTCTGCATTTTTGCGGCTGACAAGCATCTCCTGCTCTACGAGTTTGTTTTTATAAACTGTCTGAATCAGCTCATTTGTCCTGGCCGCCATTCGATTGTAGCTTCGAATCATACTTCCGATTTCATCTTTTCCGCCTTCATGACGCATCGGTACAAGCTGTTCGGAATCCACGCTTTTAAACACTTCATTCAGCTCCGTAATACGTTTTGTGAACGAATGATTCAGGATATGTACAAAAAAGAATGGCAGAATCGCATTAATCAGGATCAGAAGCAGAATACTCGGTAAATCATGAGCAATATTCGCAATCGCGTTCTCCCCCGTACGTCTGACATACACCTCAAGTTCCGTACCATACAGATTGACCGTCTGATGATATCCCTTCTTTATTTTATCATCCAGTTCTTCAAAGTCTGAACCTGTGCTTCCATGTTTCGTATTGGAAAGTACAATCTGATTCTCCTCACAGATCAAAACTTCGTTGTCAAAATTCATTTTCTGAAGCGTACGCATCATGTTCCCATAGTCAAATTCCAACTGCAGCATTTTTTCCTGATCTCCTGAAAAAAAATCGAGTTTTTGAAGAAATACCACCTTGCGTTCCTCTGCCGTTCCGGATCTGTTTTTGTCATAGACAAAGAAAAAACCTTTTGTTTCCCCACTCTGGTTCAGTTTCTGATACGCCTGCGTTTCTTTCAGATCCTCTATATTACCTACTTTTCCTCCCTTCACAATGGTGTCATTGTTCGTATACATCGTAAATACAATCTGATTCATTCCCAGCAGATTTTCTAACAAAGTATCCTTGAAAAACTCCTGGTATTCCATGATATACTGAGCAGAGGTATCATATTTTCTGGATAGAAAATCATCAATATATCTGCTGGTATAGATCGTTTTTGCCATTTCTCCTGCATTATTTACCACGCTGCTGATGTTGTAGCTTACCGCATTTGCAATGTTGGTCATATCATGTTTCTGCTTTTCCATCTCGGAATTTCTTATGATTAAAAAAACCACGCTGTCCGTAATGATCAGCGGAAGCAGTACGCAAAAAATATATAAAATGTATAATTTCTTTTTGACCGTAAAGTCATCCATCCGTTTTTCAATTTTTTGAAGCAACTCTTTCATTCTCAGAACCTCTCACGTGAATCAGGGAGCAGACACTGCCTGCTCCCTTCTGGATTTTCCAATGTCATCTTTCACACAGTTATCTTATCATATCCAGATTTAGATTGGAATTCTGTTTTCAGTTCTCTTCTTTCAATTTTTTCTCTTGTGATCTCTGTTTTACTGTATTATGATAATATCAAATTTACAGCAGTCCTCCGGAGGCAATATTATGATTGAACATTTAGACGGGATTCACGAAACCGTAACGTATAAAGAGAACAGCAGTCTGCGGCTTTTTGTAAACACAGACTGCGAGGACTATCCCATTCACTGGCATACTCCCATGGAAATCATTATGCCTCTGGAAGGGACTTATACGGTTTTCCTCGGGGATAAACCTGTTCTTCTTCAGGAGGGCGACATTATTTTCATCTGCCCTGGGATCCTTCACTCTCTTGTGGCACCGGAAAACGGAAAACGAATTATTCTGCAGATTGAATGGTCGGTTGTGTCAAAAATCCGCGATCTCAATTCCATCCTCGCGCTGATTTCCCCGGTTCTCACTCTTACTCCTCAGACCGCTCCTGACATCTATTCCGATATTTATCATCTTATCTGCCAGATTCTTTCGGAATATGAAGAGGATTCCTTTCTTTCGGAAGCTGTTATCTATGCGCGCATGCTTGATATTCTTTCTCTGATCGGCAGATACCAGGCCTTTGCATCCTGCCGTTTTGATGCCGGACCGCAAAAGCAGAAAGAATATCTGGATCGTTTTCTTTCCATCTGCAATTATATTGATGAACACTGCACGGAAGATCTTTCTCTTGACCAGGTTGCAAAAACAGCAGGCTTCAGCAAATACCACTTTACCAGACTGTTTAAGCAGTTTACAAATACCACCTATTACAAATACCTTAATCGCAAAAGAATTGATCATGCCATGCTGCTCTTATCCGATCCCGATATTCCTGTCACGGAGGCAGCACTTCAGTCTGGTTTCTCCAGTCTTTCCACCTTTCTTCGCGTCTTCCGTTCTGTCAAACAATGTACGCCTACGGAATTCCGCGATATGTATATTCATCCGGAAAAGCAGCAGAAAAATCCCTAATTCCTGCTGCTGCAGGTAAACCATGCAAAGTCTGCATGGTTTTTGCTTTCCATTCCATTAGAAGAAGCATACATGCCGATGGTACATCCGACAAAACCACCTGCCTCTTCTGTTGTGTACGGAAGAAGACTGATTTCCTCTGCCGCACATTCCCAGCCATTTTCTGACGCAATCCATACTTTTGCCGTCTGATCATGGCATTGCAGGCGTATTTTCAGCAGTTGTTCCGTCTCTCCTGGCAGTAAAACTTCTGCTGCTTTCGTTTCTGTTCCTTTGATACACGTTACAACACGAAAAACTTTCTGTTCCTGCTTTTTTGCGATTTCCATCCTCAGATGATTCTCATAATTCTGGTAAAGAACCAGACCTGCCGTTTCCTTCTCGTTTTCCGGCACAAAGAAAACTCCTGTTTCCGCTTCAAAGCGATAGCTTTTCTGCCGTAATCCAAGATAGGAGCAATAGGCTGCTTCTGCAATACTTTCTTTTCGGGGATACAACCGCAGCATTCCCTCTTTTTCTTTCAGCGAATAAATGGTTTCATCACACCCGCCAATTCCAATCAGTCTCTGATCCAACTCTTTATCCCAGAAATGAATCTGATCACATTTTGTAACTTCCTGTGCAAAGCGATATTCTTCCATTGGGATTTCCACCTGCTCTTCCAGATGTCCCACTCCAGGCGCAATGACCGGCCATCCATTTTCCCATATCACTTTAGCAAGAAATGTCTCTCTGCCCATACTGCTGTGTTTTCTGCACGGCCGTGAAGCAAGCATTACTACATACCAGTTTCCATGTCCATCATCTACAAGATCTCCATGGCCTGCATAAATCACCGGATAATCCATTCCCAGATTGCGATGTGTAAAAATGGGGTTCCTCGGGCATCCTTCAAACCACTGAAACAGTTTTCTGCTTCTGGCAACTGAGATACTGTGTTCCGGACCTGTACCGCCCTCTGCATGCATCAGGTAATAATATTCTCCGATTTTGTAAATATGCGGCCCTTCCGGCCAGATGCAGTCTTTTACCGCACCTTTCCAGATTGTCATGCTTTCTCCTGTCAGTTTCATGGTGTTCAGATCAAGTTCCTGTACCCAGATTTCCCAGTCCCCATTATATCGCACACCTTCCGGGTTTGGTCTTGTTCCGCAGTAATAGCATTTTCCATCCTCATCAAAAAACAGGCTTGGATCAATTCCTGCTGCTTCTTCACCAAGATAATACGGATCTGACCAGGGACCCTCCGGCTTTTTCGCTGTAACAATAAAATTTCCGCCGTAGCTTACGTTTGTTGTTATCATATAAAATAATCCTTCATGATAACGAATCGTCGGTGCAAAAATACCTCTTGAGATTTCACTTCCCTCTACTGGAAGCTGCTCCTTCCGGTTCAGAATATTTCCGATCTGTTCCCAGTGTGCCAGATCTCTGCTGTGAAAAATCGGAACTCCCGGGGCATAAACAAAACTTGAATTTACAATATAGTAATCATCCCCCGCCCTGCAAATCGACGGATCCGGATAAAAACCGGATAAAATTGGATTATTTGCCGTTACCATAACTTTCTCCTTTACTGTACATACCCGAATCCAAGAATCGTAAACTGTTTATTCCTGTCTTCTTCTGGTATTGTAATTCTCACGATATGTTTCTTACTCTCTTCCTCCTGGAAAAGAATGACCGCATTGCAATGCAGCCAGTTATTGATATGCGGATCCGCTGTCATACAGTATCCTCCATCTACGGAAATCTCTGCTTTTCCCGTATAAATTTCACCGGAATCTTTAAAAACAAGAAGCAGACTTCTGCAGGTTATCGTCATTTCGAAATAGTTTTTATCGGAATTGGTGCCATCATACATCCAGTTATACGGGAACTGCGGCACAGGTGTAAGTTCTGCGTCCATTTCGACGCTCTGCAGTTCCCTGTCCACGGCTGTAAATCCACCTTCATCAATTTCGGCTCCTCTGTATCTGTCTTTTCGATCCAGCAGACGAACTGTTTCAAAACTCTTTCCGATTGCGGGTGGCTCGCTCATGCATTCTTTCAGTCGTTCTTCCGCCTTCATCTGTCTTTCCAGTGTTTCACCCCCACATTGATTCCTGAGATCGCATTGTTCAAACAAATACTGCAGACAGTCCGCCATAATCGTGTGCCCCATATTGTTTGGATGAAACATATCATAAAAGAACTGATTTTTTGTCAGAACCCGTCCCTGTCCTTTTGGCATCTGAAACTGCGGGCTTACGGCATCCCGTATACTGACCATCGGAAGATCATAGCAGTATCCCACCGGTTTCAGGCGTTCCTGAAGATTCCAGTCATTTGCAAAAACAGAAAACAGAAGCACTACAGCAGGCTTCCAGGGAAGATTCAGCACTTTACGTACAAGGCTTTCATAGCAGTCCCCCTTTGTTTCATCCCCTTCATCATTAACAGCAAATTCGATCACTACAAGATCCGGCTGTTCCTCTCCGCGCAGAACATCTCTGTCAAAGCGGATCATCCCCAACTCAGAAGGGGTGCCTCCCACTCCTGCTTTTATCAATCTGACATTATCCTGTGCTGCAAAGCGCTTCTGAAATAATTGGCAGGACTGATAGGCGTAACATTTTGTATGGATCGGAATTGCTCCCGCCCCCTGCGTGATAGATCCGCCGATATATGCAAGCGTAACTTCTTTTCCGTCTCTGGCTTTTTCAATTACTCTCTGTATCCGGCAGGTATTTCCGAAATTCATCAGAGATCTTTGTATCATTTCCCTGTATTCTTCCGAACGAATATCTATTTTTTCTTCTGCGGTTTCTTTCGGTGCATCATATCCATCATTCAAATAAAGTCTTACACTTGCTTTTCCCAGCAATTCCGGTGTCTGAAAGATAAATTTTATCTGCCCCGGAATATCATCATCTTCTGTCCATGTATAATCGGACAGATCTATTTTTCTCTCCATTCCATCTCCGGGCAGTTTGGTTTTCAGATTCGTTCCCCCTCCATAGAGATCCTTTTTTCCATACATCTGAAACACAAATTCAACAGACTCTCTGGGATCATCCAGTTCCACAGAGATTCCGATGCTGTGTACCAGTTTTCGAAATCCTTCTACGTTCTCCAGTAAAGCCAGTTCCTCCTGATCTGTGATATTTCCGGCAATCTGTGCACTGTTGATCAGTCTTCCGTCACTCTCATACACGAACTGGATTCCGGTTCCATCTTCCTGTTTTGATCCAAAAATTTCTTTGTCCTTTAAAATATAAAAATAGGGTCTCATTTTTTCCGGATCTCTTGGCGCCTTCGGTCCTTCCATCCTTATTATTCCTCCTGCTTTTCCTGTGTTAACTCAAGATAACTCCATTGTAACAGAACTCCCGGTGCTGTACACCGGGAGAAACTATAGGAAACCTTCCTGCAAAATATATGATTTTATTACCGATAGATCCGGTAATTTCCTGACAAAGCAAGCATTGCAAAAAGATACAGAAAATTATCATAATACCGTCTCTCGCCTGTCCGAAGCGGTGTATTCCAGAAACGTCTTACACATTCCTCTGCATACGGTCCGTCTGCGGCAAGTGAGGCCTGTGCATTTACCGCAATAATTGCCGTCGGATGAAGTGCTTTTTCTTCCAGCCTGGTGCCGTCAGTCAGAAATACCCCATCCCAGTGTTCCGCCTGTTCTTCACAGTAAAATTGCTGCAGCTTATTGGCATTTTCCGTCTGCCAGGGATCCGCGTCAAACCAGAGATGATCCATTCCGATATTGGCAATCGTACGATATGCATCGCTGTAGTACCAGTCATGACGGCCGAAAATCTCCTGATGCTGTGCATGCGGTGTTCCGTCATAATCTGCATATTCCGCAGATAATCCAGTTCGGAAGTGACATGCCGTGTGAAGATATTTTCGGCTTGCGTCCGCTGCCTTTTTCCAGAATTCATGATCGCAGGGATCTGCCCACAACGCAAACAGCTCATAAAAGTGCGGCAGATGATAGGATGGATCACTGAACTCAAAAGAGGTAACAAATTTGATCAGATGATTTTCCGGATTCCACATCGGCTCTCCCGGATGCCCTGGCTCTCCCTTATGAACACATTCCCGTAAAATCGCTCTTGCCTCGCTGCTGTAATTGAAAATGCCTTCTCCATCTCCCCATCTCTTTGAAGCAAAAAAGAGCGCCATTGCAAAATATTCTTCTCCGTCCGGCGCCGGTCCGTCCGCGTTTCTTGTACCATCGACAGCACACGACCAGACAAAATAATTCTTCCCCGGACCATCCTCGATATACATATACGTCCGTACCCATTTCCATAAACGGTCAAATTCCTGTTTCCGGTTCATCTGGACGCACACCATCATTCCATATGACATGCCCTCCGTTCTGACATCATGATTTCCGGTGTCCTCCATGTATCCCATGTCCGCACCTGCTTCATGATAGAAACGCTCTTCTTCACTTCCATAAAAGATTGTTTCAAATGTTTCTTTCACTCTTTTTTCAATTTCCTCTTCGGAATATCCACACTCTTTAAAAATATTGCGGTATACTCCTGTTTCATATGCTCCTGCCATATTTTATTTTTCCTCCTGTCTGCCGTGATACGTTTCTGCCGGTCCAAGATAACTTTCTTCCGGCTTTTCCCCCATCGGATAAATCACGATTTTTTCGAGAACGAAGCCGGGTGTCACATGATAGACCCGAAGTGTATTGAACCCTGCTCTGCATTTTATCGAAACTGTTTGTCTTCGAATCTGACTCAGAACACCTTCTGCCCATTTCTCTGCCTGATCACCGACCTGATAATCTTTCTCCACTGCGTTTACGGTTTCTGTCATCTCTTCATTTATCCTGACCGCATAAAGAAGTTGATTCTCTCTGGTAACCGGATTGGATGGCTGCATATAGAATTCTGCTTCATATGTTCCGCTTTCTTCCAAAACAAATTGATACTCCAGATACGGCGCATCCTGTCCCGGAACTGTGCAGGCATCGGATGGAAATGCCTTCATCGCTGAATTCGTCTTTCCATATCCCTGCAGATTTTCAAATTTTACCTGTCTGTCTTTGTAATTTCCAGGAACAGAATTTACATAATGTGCCGCTTCGATGCTGAGATACCCCATTGTATCCACAAATACATTTTTCTTATCCTGTAGATTTCCTGTATAAACCGGCACTGTAATCTCACATTTTCCTTCCGGTGTTGCAATCTCGAGCGAATCCTGAATAGTATCCTGGTTCGTTTCCGGTAATCTCTGTTTTATCAAGGTAAGATTCAGCCGCACTTTCTTCTGGCTCACGCCATCCAGCCATCCTTCCATCGGCTCCACAGACAGCCAGCCCGGTTTTTTCAGAACTTTGTACTCTGCCTTTAAATCACTCCGGCTATATAGGGTGACGGATGCTCTGGTACAGTCCG
>CAJMSZ010000041.1 GCA_905216215.1 uncultured bacterium
AGGCACTGGAACAGTATCGTAAGAACCACGATGGAGCATTTACGCTTCAAAGATACAAAGGTCTCGGTGAAATGGACGCCCAGCAGCTTTGGGAGACCACACTGAATCCTGAAACACGTAAATTAAAACGAATTGAAATCGAAGACGCCCGTATGGCATCCAGTGTGACGGAAATGCTTATGGGAACGGAAGTACCGCCAAGACGTGCATTTATTTATGAGAATGCTACAGATGCGGAACTGGATGTATAGGAGGTGGCATAATGGAAGAATCACAGATTATTCGTACGGAATATTCAGAATTAATGAAAAAATCGTATATTGATTATGCCATGAGCGTTATCATTTCCCGTGCCATTCCAGATGTAAGAGACGGATTGAAGCCGGTACAGAGAAGAACGTTATATGATATGTATGAATTGGGAATCCGCTATGACCGTCCATATAGAAAATGTGCCCGTATTGTAGGTGATACCATGGGTAAATATCATCCCCATGGAGACAGTTCTATTTACGATGCTCTTGTAGTGATGGCTCAGGATTTCAAAAAGGGAATGGTTCTTGTGGATGGACATGGAAACTTTGGCTCCATTGAAGGAGATGGAGCAGCTGCTATGCGTTACACCGAAGCACGTCTTGCAAAAATCACCCAGGAAGCCTTTCTGTCAGATATGGATAAGGACATTGTAGACTTTGTCCCCAACTTTGATGAAACAGAAAAAGAACCTCAGGTTCTGCCAGTAAGAGTACCAAATCTGTTGCTTAACGGAGCAGAAGGAATCGCTGTAGGAATGGCAACCAGTATTCCCACTCATAATCTGGGCGAGCTGGTAGACGCTGTCAAAGCCTACATGAAAAACAGTAATATCACCACCAAACAACTTATGAAATATATTAAGGGACCAGACTTTCCAACCGGTGGTATTGTAGTGAATCAGGATGAACTGCTTAATATCTATGAAACCGGAACCGGAAAAATTAAGATTCGCGGAAAGGTAGAAGTAGAAGAGCAAAAGGGTGGTCGCAAGAAGATTATCATTTCTGAAATACCGTATACCATGATTGGTGCAGGAATTGGGAAATTTTTAAATGATGTGTGCAGTCTGGTGGAAACAAAAAAGACCAACGATATTGTAGATATTTCCAACCAGTCTTCCAAAGAGGGCATTCGTATTGTTATTGAAGTGAAAAAAGATACGGATGTAGATAATCTTATTAATATGCTTTATAAGAAAACCAAGCTGGAAGATACGTTTGGAGTCAATATGCTTGCAGTTGCTGATGGAAGACCGGAGATTCTGAATCTGAAGAAGATTATTGAATATCATGTGGATTTTCAGTTTGAACTGGCTACCAGAAAATATAAAACACTTCTTCAGAAAGAAAAGGAAAAACGAGAGGTTCAGGAAGGTCTGATTAAGGCCTGTGATGTAATCGACCTGATCATCGAAATTCTTCGTGGAAGCCGTTCTGTCAAAGATGCGAAAGCATGTCTGACCCAGGGTGTAACAGACAACATCCATTTTAAATCGAATATTTCTAAGAAAATGGCTGCGATGCTGCGCTTTACGGACAGACAAGCAACCGCAATACTGGAAATGCGCTTATACAAGTTGATCGGTCTGGAAATAGAAGCCTTGATGAAGGAACACGAACAGACAGTAGCAAACATTCTTCGTTATGAAGATATCCTGGATAACTACGATTCCATGGCAAATGTCATTATTTCAGAATTAGATGCATTTAAGAAAGCGTATGGAATCAAACGTCGTACTCAGATAGAAAATGCGGAAGAAGCCATTTTTGAAGAAAAGAAAATAGAAGAGCAGGAAGTTATGCTTCTTATGGACCGGTTCGGATACGCCAAAACCATAGACATGTCTGTCTATGAGCGTAACAGGGAAGCTGCGGACAAGGAAAACAAATATGTTTTATCCTGTATGAATACTGGAAGGGTTTGCATTTTTACATCTGATGGCAGCATGCATCAGGCAAAGGTACAGGATATTCCTTATGGCAAGTTCCGTGATAAAGGCCAGCCTATTGACAATGTAAGCAATTATGATAGCTCCAAAGAAGAAATCATCTATCTCTGCGATGAACGTCAGCTTTATTTTGGCAAATTTTTATTTGTAACAAAACAGGGAATGATAAAGGTGGTTGATGGTAAGGAATTCCAGGCAGGAAAACGTTCCATTGTTGCCTCGAAGTTACAGGAGGGGGATAGGATTGTATCTATTTCTATCTTAAGTTCGAATCAGAATATTGTATTTATGACAGAACGGGAATATATGCTTCGCATTTCGGCATCGGATGTGCCGGAAAAGAAAAAGAATGCAATTGGTGTGCGCGGAATGAAACTTCAGAAAGACGATGCCATTGAAGCTGTTTATTTGTTTGAAGAAGGAAATGAGAAGAAAGTGACCTTCCACGAGAAGGAAATCAGTCTTAACAGATTAAAGCTTGCAAAACGGGATGGGGCAGGAACGAAGATACGAAAATAAGCCAATAAATAAATGGTATGAAATGAATTAAAATGAATCAAAATAATGATAAAAAGACTTGATTTTATCAAAAAAAATGTTATAATATTTTATGGTAACATAAAGTTTTGGGCAAAGAGTGAACGAAAGTTCACTCTTTTTTATAGATTAAATGCAAGTGTTGAATGGAACAGGTAACTGCATAGCCCGATATGTGAAATGGAGGAAGCGCATTGTCAAAAAAAGAAGTATACGAGCAGAAAGCAGAAGCCATTCTTCTTCCGATCATGGAGAAATATGGTTTTGAACTTTGGGATGTAGAATATGTGAAAGAGGGAAGTAACTGGTATCTCCGTGCTTACATTGATAAGCCCGGAGGCATTATGATCAATGACTGCGAAACAGTCAGTAGAGAACTTTCCGATATTTTGGATGCACAGGATTTCATCGAAGATGCTTACATTCTGGAAGTTAGCTCACCCGGACTTGGAAGACCATTAAAGAAGGAAAAAGATTTTGCAAGAAGTGTGGGAGAGGAAATTGAAATTCGGACGTACCGGGCAATCGACAGACAGAAAGAATTTATCGGGATTCTCAAAGAGTACGATAAAGACACCATTACTATTGAGTATGAAGATGGCGAGACAAAACAGTTTGACAGAAGTGAAATAGCACTTGTTCGTTTAGCATTTGATTTTTAAAAGACAGGAGGAAATAGAAATGAATACGGAATTATTAGAAGCACTCAATATTCTGGAAGAAGAAAAAGATATCAGCAAGGAAACATTACTGGATGCAATCGAAAATTCATTAATTAATGCATGTAAGAATCATTTTGGGAAAGCAGATAATATTAAGGTGATCATGGATCGTGAAAACTGCGACTATAAATTGATTCAGGAGAAGAAGGTTGTAGAAACGGTAGAGGACCCTGTAGAAGAAATCAGCCTAACCAATGCAAAGATGATGAATCCTGCAAATGAAATTGGTGATACTGTACAGATTCCGGTGGAATCAAAATCATTTGGACGAATTGCAACGCAGAACGCTAAGAACCTGATTCTTCAGAAAATCCGTGAAGAAGAACGTAAAGTAGTATATGATCAGTATTTTGAAAAAGAAAAAGACATTGTCACCGGTGTGGTACAGCGTTATGTTGGAAAGAATATCAGCATCAATCTTGGAAAAGCAGATGCAATGCTTACAGAAAATGAGCAGGTAAAAGGAGAAGTATTTGAACCAACAGAACGTATTAAACTTTACGTTGTAGAAGTGAAGAATACAACAAAAGGACCGAAGATTTTAGTTTCAAGAACGCATCCTGAACTGGTAAAACGTTTATTTGAAGCAGAAGTGACAGAAGTAAAAGATGGCATTGTGGAAATTAAGAGCATTGCAAGAGAGGCAGGTTCCCGTACCAAGATTGCCGTATGGTCTAACGACCCGGATGTTGATCCGGTAGGAGCATGTGTTGGTATGAACGGTGCAAGAGTTAATGCAATTGTAAAAGAACTCCGTGGTGAAAAAATTGATATCATCAACTGGAATGAGAACCCGGCTCTTTTGATTGAAAATGCACTTAGCCCGGCCAAAGTAATCTCAGTTATGGCTGATCCGGACGAAAAGACAGCAAGTGTTATTGTCCCTGATTATCAGTTATCACTGGCAATCGGTAAGGAAGGACAGAATGCAAGACTGGCAGCCCGTCTGACAGGGTACAAGATTGACATCAAGAGCGAAACACAGGCGATTGAATCAGGTGAACTTCCTGCAAATTATATGGATATGGGAAATGCTTCCGAAGAGGAATATCAGGAAAACTACACGGAAGATTTTTCAGAGGACTATGCAGATATCGATTTAGATTTAGACTTATATGAAGAATAAATAGGAGTGATTGTTTGAGTATAACAAAGAAAATTCCTATGCGTAAATGTGTAGGATGCCAGCAGATGAAAAATAAAAAAGAGCTGCTTCGTGTTTTGAAGACCTCAGAAAATGAATTCGAATTAGATGCAACCGGAAGAAAGAATGGCAGAGGCGCATACCTTTGCTTTTCCAAGGAATGTCTTCAGAAAGCGATTCAAAGCAAAGGCTTAGAGCGTTCCTTCAAGCAGTCGATTCCAAAAGAAGTATATGAAAAACTGGAAAAGGAGCTGGATGAACTTGATGTTAAATAGAACATTGTCAATGGTTGGTCTGGCAACCAAAGCAGGAAAAACAAAAAGTGGCGAGTTCCAGACTGAAAATGCAGTAAAGGATGGAACTGCTCAGTTGGTTATCGTAGCAGGTGATGCATCAGATAACACAAAAAAGAAATTTCAAAACATGTGTGACTTTTATAAAGTGCCAATTTATTTTTATGGAGATAAAGATACCTTGGGGCATGCAATGGGAAAAGAATTCCGGGCAACACTTGCTGTTACAGATGCAGGATTTGCAGAAGGAATCAGAAAACATTTGGACTCAGAAGAAAACACGAATTGCATAGGGAGGTAGTTATTGATGTCAAAATTAAGAGTATATGAACTGGCGAAGGAAATGAATAAGACGAACAAAGAAATGCTTGGACTTCTGAAAGAAAAGGGCATTGAAGTTGGAAGTCATATGAGTACACTTTCCGAAGAACAGATAAAAGCAGTAAAAGCTGCGCCGGCTAAAGAAGCACCAGCCAAAGAGACACTGGTGAAAGAAGAAAAGAAGAAAAATATTGTTCAGGTCTTCCGCCCACAGAACACTCAGAACGGTGGAAAACAGGGAAATCGTGTGCAGGGGAACCGTATGCAGGGGGGCCGCCCTCAGGGGAATGGTGAAAACCGGCAGGGAAACCGTTCTCAAAATGGCCGTATGCCAGGAGAACGTAACACTGAACGAAGTGGTGAAAACCGTCAGGGAAATCGTATCCAGGGGAATCGTCCTCAGAATGGTCGTATGCAAAATGGAAATGGCGAACAGCGCCAGCAGCGTTCTTTTGAGGGAAGAAATGACAACAGAGGAGAAAGAAGAGAAGGTTTCCAGGGCCGCAGAAATGATGGCGTTAGAAATACTGGCGAACAGCGCCAAAACCGTCCAAATGACGGAAGAAGAGATGGATTCCAGAATCGCAGAAATGACGGAGGAAGAGATGGATTCCAGAATCGCAGAAATGACGGAGGAAGAGAATTTAATAAGGACCGTGATTTCAATCAGAACCGTGGATTTAATAAGAATCGTGATTTTGATAAAGAAAAAGATTTCGATAAAGACAGAGATTCCAGAGATAACCGTAGGGATGACAGGAAAAAATCCAGCCCGGCTATTCCGGCACCGGCAATTACAGAACAGAAGCCAAGCCGTTCAAAGTCAAAAGATGCACACAGCAATAAGAAGAAAGATTACAGCAAGAATAATGCCAATGAAGATGGAATGACAAAAGGGAAAAAGGGCAAAAATAATACGCCTCAGCCTAAATTAGAAAAACCACAGCCGAAGAAGGAAGTGGTAGAAGAACAGATTAAACAGATTACAATTCCAGAAAAGCTTACTATCCAGGAGTTGGCAGACAAGATGAAGATTCAGCCATCTGTCATTGTTAAGAAACTTTTTATGCAGGGTAAAATTGTAACAGTTAACCAGGAAGTTGATTTCGATACAGCAGAAGAAATCGCAATGGAATTTGACGTGCTCTGCGAAAAAGAGGAAGTAGTAGATGTAATCGAAGAACTTCTCCGTGAAGACGAAGAAGATGAAAAGAAACTGAAGAAACGTCCACCGGTAGTCTGTGTTATGGGTCACGTTGACCACGGTAAAACATCCCTTCTGGATGCAATCCGTAATACACACGTTATCGCTGGAGAAGCCGGTGGAATCACACAGCATATTGGTGCATCTGTAGTAGAAGTCAACGGAGAAAAGATTACTTTCCTTGACACTCCGGGACATGAAGCTTTTACCGCAATGCGTATGCGTGGCGCAAGCTCTACTGATATTGCAATTCTTGTTGTTGCTGCTGATGATGGTGTTATGCCACAGACTGTAGAAGCAATTAACCATGCAAAAGCAGCAGGAATTGATATCATTGTAGCTGTTAACAAGATTGATAAACCGGCAGCAAATGTAGAACGTGTAAAACAGGAACTTACAGAATATGAACTGATTGCAGAAGACTGGGGTGGAAGCACCATCTTTGTACCTGTTTCTGCAAAAACAGGAGAAGGAATTGACGAATTGATGGAGATGATTCTTCTGACAGCGGAAATGGCTGAACTGAAGGCAAATCCGAACCGTCGTGCAAGAGGACTTGTTATTGAAGCAGAGCTTGATAAAGGAAAAGGACCTGTTGCAACTGTACTTGTTCAGAAAGGTACTCTTCGTATCGGTGACCCAATCGCAGCCGGTTCTGCTTATGGTAAGGTACGTGCCATGATGGACGATAAAGGACGTCGCGTAAAAGAAGCAGGCCCGTCTACTCCGGTAGAAATTCTTGGATTAAACGATGTGCCAAACGCAGGCGAAGTGTTTGTAGGATGTGGAAACGAAAAAGAAGCCCGCAACTTTGCAGATACCTTCATCAGACAGGGTCGTGTGAAAATGTTGGATGAAACCAAGTCCAGAATGTCTCTTGACGATTTGTTTAACCAGATTCAGGAAGGTAATCTGAAAGAACTTGGTATTATCGTAAAAGCCGATGTTCAGGGATCTGTAGAAGCAATTAAGCAGAGTCTTGTAAAACTTTCTAACGATGAAGTAGTTGTTAAGATTATTCATGGTGGTGTAGGCGCCATCAATGAATCAGATGTTTCCCTTGCAGCAGCATCCAATGCGATTATTATCGGATTTAATGTTCGCCCGGATGCAACAGCAAAAGAAACAGCAGAACGTGAAGGCGTTGATATGCGTCTCTATCGAGTTATCTACAACGCAATCGAAGATGTAGAAGCTGCCATGAAGGGTATGCTGGAACCGGTATACGAAGAGAAGGTTCTTGGCCATGCTGAAGTCCGCCAAACATTCAAAGCTTCCGGAGTTGGTACAATTGCAGGTTCATATGTGCTGGATGGTGTTATTGAACGAGACAGCAATGTACGTATTACACGTGATGGTATCGTAATTTATGATGGAAAACTTGCTTCTCTGAAACGTTTCAAAGATGATGTCAAAGAAGCAAAAACAGGATATGAATGTGGATGTGTATTTGAACGATTTAACGATGTAAAAGAAGGCGATATAATTGAAGCCTTTAAGATGGTTGAAATTCCAAGATAATTTAGAATTTCAAACGAGTTCCTATTTACATCCGCAGATGAAATGGAGAGCAGTATGAGAAAAAACAGTATCAAAAATACACGCGTCAACACAGAAGTGCAGCGTGAATTAAGTAATATTATCCGTGGGGGAATTAAAGACCCCCGCGTGGCCCCGATGACTTCCGTTGTTTCTGTGGAAGTTGCTCCGGATTTAAAGACCTGTAAAGCCTACATCAGTGTGCTCGGCAATGAAGAGGCCCAGCAAAACACGGTCAAAGGTTTGCAGAGCGCAGAAGGATATATTCGAAGAGAGCTGGCTCACACTTTAAATATGCGCAACACACCGGAAATCAAATTTGTATTGGACCAGTCTATTGAATATGGTGTTATGATGTCAAAGAAAATATCAGAGGTAACAAAGGATTTAAAAGATGACGAAGAAGAATAGCATGTTGACAGAAATGGTTAATTCAGCAGAATCCATTGCCATTGGCGGTCACGTTAGACCAGATGGAGATTGTGTAGGTTCTTGTCTTGGTGTTTACCTATATCTCAGAAAACATTTTCCAGATAAACAGATACATGTTTATCTGGAATCCATTCCAGATGTATTTCATTTTTTAAAAGGTTCTGAAGATATTTTTCATGAAATCCCGGACAATAAAGTATATGATCTATTTATTTTACTGGATTGCGGCGATGCAAAGCGGCTTGGATTTTCTGCGCCGCTTTATGAAAACGCAAAGAAGTCTTTCTGCATTGACCATCATGTGAGCAATCAGGCATTTGCAACGGAAAATTACATAGAGCCAGACGCAAGTTCTACCTGTGAACTGGTTTATAATCTGCTTGGAACGGAAGAAGTTACTTTTGAGATAGCAGAATGTCTCTATGTAGGAATGGTACATGACACGGGAGTCTTTCGTCATTCCTGTACACATCCTTCCACTATGTGTGCGGCTGCTGATTTAATGGGAAAAGGGATTAACTTTACAAAAATCATAACAGAAACCTTTGATGAAAAAACATTTGCACAGAATCAGGTAATGGGTTATGCGCTGGTAAATGCCATTCAGTTTCAGGATGGCTGGGGTGTGGCTTCCCATGTGGATATGGAGCAGATGGCTGTTTATCAGGTTCATCCTAAACAGTTGGATGGAATCGTAAATCAGCTCAAACTGACGAAGGGAGCAGATTTGGCAGTGTTCATGTACGAATTGGAAAAAGGATTCTACAAGGTCAGCCTCCGTTCCACCGAAAAAATAGATGTCAGCAGTCTTGCCCAGATATTTGGTGGCGGTGGTCATGCCCGAGCAGCCGGATTCGGTATGAATGGTACATTTACAGATATTTTAGAAAAAGTAAAAATTGCTGCTTTAGAGCAGCTTGGAAACTAGAAAGGAACCGGTTATCTATGATTCATGGAGTGATAAACATTTATAAAGAAAGAGGATTCACTTCACATGATGTGGTTGCAAAACTACGTGGAATAGTAAAGCAAAAAAAAATCGGTCATACAGGTACCCTGGATCCGGATGCGGAAGGAGTTCTTCCGGTGTGTCTTGGAAAAGCCACAAAGCTTTGCGATATGTTGACTGATAAGGATAAAACTTATGAGACAGTTCTTCTTCTTGGACGAATAACAGATACTCAGGATATTTCCGGACAGACTTTGGAAGAACACAGTACAGAATTTTTAACCGAAGAAGCAGTAAAGGAAGCCATTTTATCTTTCGTGGGAGATTACGACCAGCTTCCACCTATGTATTCTGCGCTAAAGGTAAATGGAAAGAAGCTGTACGAACTTGCCAGAGAGGGAAAGGAAGTAGAACGCAAACCTCGTAAAGTCACAATTTACCAAATTACGATTAAAGAAATTCATCTGCCGAGAGTGCGCATGGAAGTGAAATGTTCCAAGGGAACTTATATTCGGACTCTCTGTCATGATATTGGTCTGAAACTAAACTGTGGTGGTTGTATGGAATCCTTACTCCGCACTCAGGTAGAACGATTTGAGATAAAAGACAGTCTGAAACTTTCAGAAGTGGAAACGCATGTGAAAGAACAGACTTTAGATGAACTTATTGTTCCAATCGACAAAATGTTTGAAAATTTGAAAGCAGTGACGTTGACCGCAGAAGCAACGCGGGCTGTATGCAATGGAAATACATTTCGGCAAAATGATATAGTGGATATAATGCCAGATACAACAGGAAATACAGAATTTTTCGAGTCAGAGCGGATACGTGTTTATGGAGAAGCTGGAAATTTTATTGCAATTTACGTATTTCAAAAGGATGCGGAAAAGTTTAAAATTGTCCGTATGTTTTTTGACGGCAGAGAACAATAGAAACAAAGAGGAACAAAATGGATTATATCAGGGAAATTCAGGCATATCAATGTGAGAAGGAAAGTGCAGTCACACTGGGCAAATTTGATGGTCTGCATAGAGGTCATCAGAAACTCATTCAGAAAATTTGTGAAAAAAAAGAAAAATTTCATGTAAAAACCATTGTGTTTGCATTTGACATGAATCCCTTTTTCCGCCAAAAAGGGCTTGTGCGTAAAGGGATTACAACAAATGAAGAACGAAAAGAACGCTTAAGTCAAGTGGTAGATGTTTTGGTAGAATGTCCTTTTGATGAACGGATTTCTACTATGACAGCCGAGGATTTTATTGAAAAAATTCTGGTACAGACTTTTCATGCAAAATACATTGTGGTTGGCACAGATTTTCGCTTTGGATTTGAAAAGAAGGGCGATGTTGCTATGCTTGCTGCATACGCTGAAAAAAATGGATATGAGCTTACGGTTGTTTCGAAAGAAATGTTTGGAAACAGAGAGATAAGCAGCACTTACATACGGGAAGAACTGGAAAAAGGACACCTGGAGAATGTAAATCAAATGCTTGGATATCCTTATACCATAAGTGGAATGGTGGAGCATGGCAAACAGCTTGGAAGAACACTTGGTTTTCCTACCTTAAATGTACATCCGTCTGATGAGAAAATGCTTCCGCCAAAGGGCGTCTATATGACAAACACCTTTGTAGATGGCCAGATTTATCATGGCTTAGGCAACGTGGGATTTAAGCCTACCGTTGCAGAAGAACATCGTATGCTCATCGAGACCTTTCTTTTTGATTACAATGGAAATGCTTATGGAAAAGAAGTGAGAACACAGCTTTTACATTACAAGCGTCCAGAGCAGAAATTTGATTCGGTTGACGAATTAAAAGCACAGATTGATACAGATATTGATTATGCAAGGGACTATTTCAAATAGCTCTTGACAAAATATCAGAGAATGTGCTATCTTATACAAGTATGTGAAACCGGTGTTCGGCAAATGGAATCTCCAACCATTGCTTAATGCCTGGCAGTTAATAGAATTTAGGAGGTAACAAAAATGATAACAAAAGAGATGAAAGAAGAAATCATCAAAACCTATGGAAGAACAGCAGGAGATACAGGTTCTCCGGAAGTTCAGATCGCAATTCTTACAGCAAGAATCAATGATTTAACAGATCATTTTAAAGCCAATCCAAAGGATCATCACTCAAGAAGAGGACTTCTTAAGATGGTTGGACAGAGAAGAGGACTTCTTGCGTATTTAAAGAAAACTGATATTGAAAGATATCGTGCATTAATCGAAAAATTAGGATTAAGAAAGTAATTTTTTCGTTTCATGAAATGTATATAAGGCTTTCCGGCTGTTCCGTGCAGTCGGGGAGCTTTTTTTGTGAGTAACGTGCCTTTGGCAACTGCCTCGATAACTGCGAGAAACTTGTAGAGCGTATATGTTTTGCTTGCACGCAAAAATACACTATGCTATAATGGATTAGATTATGGCAGTAATATCTATCCGAGACCACTGAAAAGTATATCCTGATTACATAGAATCATGTGTGTTTTTCAGTAGTTTCGGAATCGCTGTCAATTTAATAAAAAGGAGAAAATTATGTACAAGACATTTGAAATGGAACTTGCCGGAAGAACTCTGAAAGTAGATGTGAACAGAGTTGCAAAGCAGGCAAATGGTGCAGCACTTATGCATTATGGTGATACAGTTGTGCTTTCTACTGCAACTGCGTCAGACAAGCCAAGAGAAGGAATTGATTTCTTTCCACTGAGCGTAGAATACAATGAAAAATTATATGCCGTAGGAAAAATTCCGGGTGGATTTAACAAACGTGAAGGAAAAGCGTCTGAAAATGCAGTCCTTACCTGCCGTGTTATTGACCGTCCTATGCGTCCACTTTTCCCAAAGGATTATAGAAATGATGTAACACTTGAGAATCTGGTACTGTCAGTTGATCAGGATTGTTCACCGGAACTGACCGCTATGCTTGGTTCTGCTATTGCAACTGCAATTTCAGATATTCCTTTTGATGGTCCGACAGCCTCTACACAGGTTGGTCTGGTTGATGGTGAATTTGTATTTAACCCGACAGCAGCACAGAAAGAGAAATCTGATCTCGCACTTACAGTTGCGTCAACAAGAGAAAAGGTTATCATGATTGAAGCGGGTGCCAATGAAGTTCCAGAAGATAAAATGATCGAAGCTATTTTCGCAGCGCATGAAGTAAACCAGAAGATTATTGCATTTATTGATACCATTGTTGCTGAATGTGGAAAACCAAAACATGCATACGAAAGTTTTGCTGTTCCAGAAGAACTTTTTGCAGCAATGCAGGAAATCGTTACTCCATCTGATATGGAGGAAGCTGTATTCACAGATGACAAGCAGACAAGAGAAGAAAATATCAAAGTTATCACGGCTAAATTGGAGGAAGCATTTGCGGACAATGAAGAGTGGCTTGCAAAACTTCCGGATGCAGTTTACCAGTATCAGAAGAAGACAGTTCGTAAGATGATTCTAAAAGACCATAAGAGACCGGACGGACGTGAAATTGAAGAGATTCGTCCACTTGCAGCAGAAGTGGATTTGCTTCCTAGAGTACATGGATCTGCTATGTTCACCCGTGGGCAGACACAGATTTGTACGGTAACTACTCTGGCTCCACTTTCTGAAGCCCAGAAGGTAGATGGTCTTGATGAGGCAGAAACCTCAAAGAGATATATGCACCACTACAACTTCCCATCATATTCTGTTGGGGAAACAAGACCATCCAGAGGACCTGGACGTCGTGAGATCGGACATGGTGCACTTGCAGAGAGAGCTTTGGTTCCGGTACTTCCGAATGAACAAGAATTCCCATACGCAATCCGTACAGTATCGGAAACCTTCGAATCAAATGGCTCTACCTCTCAGGCAAGTGTTTGTGCATCGTCTATGTCATTAATGGCTGCAGGTGTTCCAATTAAAGCCCCTGTAGCGGGTATTTCCTGCGGTCTGGTAACCGGTGATTCTGATGATGACTATATCGTTCTTACTGATATTCAGGGTCTGGAAGATTTCTTTGGCGATATGGACTTTAAAGTAGCCGGAACAAAGGAAGGTATTACTGCAATCCAGATGGATATCAAGATTCACGGACTTACAAGGCCAATCATCGAAGAAGCAATCGCGCGCACAAGAAAGGCTCGTCTTTACATCTTGGATGAAGTAATGAACAAGACCATTGCAGAGCCAAGACCGGAAGTTGGTGCTTATGCACCAAAGATTATCCAGATGAGTATTGACCCATCCAAGATTGGTGATGTAGTGGGTCAGAGAGGTAAAACGATTAACGCTATCATCGAAAAGACTGGTGTGAAAATCGATATTACGGATGAAGGAAATGTTTCCATCTGTGGTGTAGATGCCGAAAATATGGAAAAGGCACGTCAGATGATCGCTACAATTGTAACCGACTTTGAGGCTGGTATGGTTCTGGAGGGTGACGTAGTCAGCATTAAAGAATTTGGTGCATTTATCGAATTTGCACCTGGAAAAGAAGGAATGGTTCATATTTCCAAGATTTCCAAAGAAAGAATCAACCATGTAGAGGACGTTCTGACCTTAGGTGACCATGTAAAGGTTGTATGCCTTGGCAAAGACAAAATGGGCAGAATGAGCTTCAGCATGAAAGATGTTGTAGAATAATCAATAATTAGTAATAATCAAGGGATTCATTCATTTTTTGAGTGAATCCTTTTTTATTCCCGGAAAATATATAAGTTTCCGGGAATTTTTCCGTCACATAACCAGGTCTAAAATACATATTCCTCACATATATTGTCTAAAGAGGTGGACAAGAATGCGATTAAGTAAACGAGAACAAGTATTATGTGTATTACCCGGAAAGCTGAAAGGGATTTTATTGAACAGTATTCTGAACTTTGACGAGCTTCAGGAAATCCGCATGCGGGAAGAAAATCCTTTAATGATACGGGTAAATGGAAGGGAACAGATATTTTCCCACATCATTACCAAAGAAGAGCTTCGGGAAACTATGGAATATGTATCCAATTATTCCCTTTATGCGTATGAAAATGAATTGCGTCAGGGATTTCTGACCATTGAAGGCGGACACAGAGTTGGAGTGTCTGGGAAAATTATAACAGAAAAAGGGAAGGTAAAAAGTTTTCAGTATATTTCTTCCATTAATATACGAATCTGTCATGAAATCAAAGGCTGTGCAGATCAGGTATTTCCGGCAATACTGGAGGAAAATCAGGTCGTACATACTATGATCATCTCACCACCGGGACGCGGAAAAACCACTTTACTGAGGGACATTATCCGTCAGGTATCGGATGGAAACCAATACATAAATGGGTCCAATGTAGGTGTAGTAGATGAGCGTTCTGAAATTGGTGGCTGCTATCTCGGTGTCCCGCAAAATAATATTGGAAAACGGACAGATATTCTGGATAACTGTCCAAAAGCGGAAGGAATGATGATGATGATTCGTTCTATGAATCCACAGATACTTGCTGTGGATGAAATAGGTACAAGTCAGGATGTCGAAGCAATTTCCTATGCTATGCATAGTGGTGTAACCATGCTTGCCACGGTACACGGTCACTCTTTGGAAGAAATCAGGCAAAAACCAGGTGTCAAACGTCTTATGGAATCTCATACTTTTAAACGTTTTATTGTTATAAGTAAAGAAGGAACGGCAGGAAAAGTAAGTGGAATCTTTGACGAAAAGGGAACAGCTTTATGCTTTTAAAAGTGATTGGTCTTCTTTTGTTGGTATTATCCTGTACTGGGTATGGATATTTCAAAAGCATAGAATACCGTCAGCGTCTGGAACAAGTACAAGAACTTCGCAAAATAATTTTTTTACTTTCCGGGGAAATTGCTTCCCGTAAAACGCCTATGGCAGAGGCTTGCCAAATGCTGGCAACTCGTTCTGAAAAACCATACAGTAACTGGTTATGGACCCTTTATGCTTCCATGACTACAGGTAAAAAAATACCCTTTTGTAAAATATGGGAAAATGCTGCTGAACAATTATTTACCAGCATTTCACTGCCGGAAGCAGAAAAAAAAGAATTCAAGTGCTTAGGAAAAAAGCTTGGGAATTCTGACAAGAAAATGCAGGAACAAACTTTGAATTGGTATGGCTCACAACTGGAAGAACTGGAAAATTCTTATCGGATGACCTTATTGGAAAAGCAGAAACTCTGCCGATGCCTGGGGATTCTTGCCGGACTCTTCCTTGCAGTTTTATTTATTTAACACCCTACAGAATATAAAAAAGGAAAGAAAAATGAGTGTAAATTTAATTTTTAAAATCGCTGCTGTGGGAATTCTGGTTTCTGTCCTGAGCCAGGTATTAAAACACAGTGGCAGGGAAGAACAGGCCTTTCTCACTAGTTTTGCAGGTTTACTGCTTGTATTATTCTGGATTCTTCCCTATGTTTACGAATTATTTGAAGACATCAGAAGGCTATTTGCACTATAAGTTGTGGCTCGAAAGGGGAGGACCATCATGTCTATCATTCAAATGGCAGGTGTTGGCGTAGTAGGGACCCTGCTGGCACTGCAATTTAAGAACGGGAAAAATGAATATGCCATCTATACGGTTATTGCAGTCAGTCTGGTACTGTTTTATGGAATGAAGGACAAACTGGAATCAATTCAGGAAACCGTTTCTACAATCAGTAGCATGGTAAATATCAACACAGATTATATATCAATTCTATTGAAAATGATTGGAATCACCTATGTGGCTGAATTTGCCACCGGAATCTGTAAAGATGCAGGATATCAGACAATTGCAAATCAGATAGAAATTTTTACAAAATTAACGATTCTGACCTTCAGCATGCCGGTTCTGGAAGCATTGCTTTTAACAATCAAAGATTTTCTTCAATAGAGGAGGATGCTTCATGAAAAAAATACTATCTGTTCTGGTATTATGTGTGTTCTTTTGGAGCGCCTCTGTGTTATCCATACATGCAGCAGATACTTCCAATGCTGTGCAGGCAGAGGAAAAATGGACAAATTTCTTTCTCGGCAAATCGGATACAGCAGAGATTGACCGTCTGATAGACGAATTATTTCCAAAAAGTAATTTATCTTTCCGAAAAATTGTGGAAATGCTGGTAAATGAAGAAAGCACCATTCCTGTCAATGAAATTCTGGCATTTTTTACCGAAAAAATTTTTAGTGCGATTCATCAAAATCGAACAGCTGTCATTTTTCTGGTAATGATGTCTCTGGTATCCGCACTTTTTGCAAATTTTGCAAATGCATTTCACAGTAGACAGGCTGCATCAATTGGATTTTACGTGGTGTATCTGTTAATGATAACAGTTTGTCTTCGCGCATTCCGGCTTACCTTGGATGGAATGGAGACAAGCATCGGTAATCTGCTTACTTTTATGCAGATATTTTCACCGCTTTATTTCATCAGTATGGCAATCTCTGTGGGCAGTGTTTCATCAATTGCATTTTATAATCTTGTGATTTTACTAATTTATTTAGTAGAATTAATCATTTCAAGAGTGCTGCTTCCTTTTGTACATGTATATCTTACTATGCAGATTCTGAATTTCCTGTCGGAGGACGAGGTATTATCCAAATTTGCCGAGTTTATTAAAATGGCGGTGGAATGGTGTCTGAAAGTTCTTTTTGCAGGAATTACAGGAATCAGTCTGGTACAAGGATTATTATCTCCCGCTATTGATACAGTGAAGCGCAATGCAGTAACAAAGGGAATTGAAATGATTCCCGGTATTGGCGATATTGCAGGAAGTACGGGAGAAATGCTTATGGGAGCCGCCGTGCTTGTGAAGAATGGAATTGGCGTCGCCGGAGCCCTTATTGTTTTTGCAATCTGTCTTGTCCCCATTCTGAATATGGCTGTAGTTACCTTGTTATATAAGGGCATTGCTGCATTTATACAACCACTTTCTGAAAAAAGATTTACCGAAACAATCAGTAGTATGGGAGAAGGATATTATCTGTTGCTAAAAATAGAGATTGCAACTGCATTGTTATTTCTAATCACCATTGCAGTTGCAGTAAAGGTTGCAAGTTAAATGGGAGGAGTCGTGTGTTTGAATATATTTATGACTGGTTATGGAATTTTGTATGCTATATGATTCTGATTACTGCCTTGCTTCAGGTACTTCCTGAAAATTCTTATCAGAAATATATCCGTTTTTTTAGCAGCCTGATTCTGGTACTGATTCTGGCGTCCCCGATTTTTCTAATCCTTGGTATGGATGAAAATTTCAGGCAGATGTATAACAGTGCCGAATACAGACAGATGAAACGGGAGATAGAGGAAAAGGAGCAATTTATAAAAGAGCAGGAACAAGCATTTTGGAATGAGGCGAATGATTATGAAGATTCTATCGAAATGGATGGCATGGTGGAATGAGAAAAAAGGGAAAAAAGAACAGTGGATCATCCTTTTTGTGATTGGTCTCTTGTTGGTTGTCATTGCCATGCCCTCTGGTACACCTTCTAAAGAAAACAATGAAACTACACAAAATACAGGAACAAGCCAAAACATTTGGGAGAATACAGGGGATACCGTTGAATTAGAGCGAAAGCTGGAACAGATTCTGGAACAGATGGATGGGGTGGGAAAAGTATCTGTTATGATTACACTGGCTTCTTCTACAGAAAAGGTTATTGAAAAGGAAGTAGAGAATCGAAATTCCACATCCAGAGAAGATGATACCACAGTCACGGAAACTACAGATACATCGGAGTCAGCTGTATATACAGATACAAATGATGGCTCCACTCCTTATGTCAAGCAGGAAATCAGTCCCAAAATACAGGGAGTTCTTGTGGTAGCGGAAGGCGGAGATAATGCAGTCACTGTACAGAATATCACAGAAGTTGTACAGGCATTATTTAATGTAGACACGCATAAGATTAGAGTAATGAAACATAATTAGAATAAAAACGGAGGAGAGACAGTGAAAAAGCTCTTAAAAAAGAATCAGATCATCATTACTGCACTTGCTGTAATGATTGCAGCTGCCGGATATCTGAATTATTCGGGAAAATTTACAAAGGAAGCGGACAAAGAGACCTCGGTGGGAGGAGACTTGTCAAATGTAGAACTTCTTGACATTTCTGAAGAGGATTTAACAGATGCAGATGGAGAAATAGCCCAGCTTGATGAAGGGGAAATTCCAGGTGAAGCAGTACTTACAAGTGGTAATGCAAGCAGTATTGTGGCACAGGCCAAAATTAACCGGGAACAAATCCGCGCCAAAAACAAAGAAACACTTCAGGCTATCATTGATGATACTAATTTAGGGGAGAAGCAGAAGGAAGAAGCTGTACAGAAAATGGTGGCAATGACAGATATTGCAGAAAAAGAAGTAGTCATTGAAAATTTACTTGCAAGCAAAGGATTTTCCGATGCGGTAGTTAGTCTGACAGAGGATTCGGCAGATGTAATTGTTAACGGTTCTGAATTATCAGAAGCCAAGAGGGCACAGATTGAAGATATCGTAGTGCGTAAGGCAGATATCAGTGCTGCCAATATTGTCATCACGCCGATACATAGTCAAAGTCAGGAAACTCAGGAAAATACAGAAAAATGATTGCAGACCAGATAGAAACTATGGTAAACTTAGGGGATGTTAAGAGATAGTAAATAGAAGTAGGAGTAAGTTATGTCGAATTTTACGAATGAAATAAAAAAGAGAAGAACATTTGCAATCATATCCCATCCGGATGCAGGTAAAACTACCCTGACAGAAAAATTCCTGTTATATGGAGGAGCCATTAACCAGGCTGGCTCTGTAAAGGGAAAGGCTACTGCAAAGCACGCCGTTTCTGACTGGATGGAAATTGAAAAGGAACGTGGTATTTCC
>CAJMSZ010000042.1 GCA_905216215.1 uncultured bacterium
ATTACGAACCAGAGAGAGACAGCTATTGTGTGGGATAAGAACACAGGCGAACCGGTGTACCATGCCATTGTGTGGCAGTGTAGAAGAACATCAGAATATTGTGATACATTGAAAGAAAAGGGGCTTACCGAGTTCTTTCGGAAGAAGACCGGTCTTGTGATCGATGCTTATTTTTCTGCCACTAAGGTGAAATGGATTCTGGACCATGTGGAGGGCGCAAGAGAGCGTGCCGGGCGAGGAGAGCTTCTGTTTGGAACAGTCGAGACATGGCTGATTTGGAAGCTTACCAAGGGAGCCGTGCATGTGACGGATTATTCCAATGCATCCCGTACGATGATGTTTAACATTAATACCTTGGAATGGGATGAGAATATTTTAAGAGAACTAGATATTCCGAAGCAGATGCTGCCGGAGGTGAAGCCGTCGAGCTGTGTGTATGGCATGACGGATGCGTCTTTCTTTGGTGGAGAGATTCCCATTGCGGGGGCAGCCGGAGACCAGCAGTCCGCACTCTTTGGGCAGACCTGCTTTCAGGCTGGCGAAGCCAAGAATACTTATGGAACAGGTTGTTTTCTGCTTATGAATACAGGAGAAAAACCAGTTTTCTCCGAAAATGGTCTGGTAACGACAATCGCATGGGGGCTGGATGGGAAGGTTTACTATGCATTGGAGGGCTCGATTTTCGTGGCGGGCGCATCCATTCAGTGGCTCAGGGATGAAATGCATTTAATCGATTCGGCAGCAGAGTCCGAGGAGATGGCTTTAAAAGTAGAAGATACCAATGGCTGTTATGTAGTGCCTGCATTTACCGGACTTGGCGCACCTCACTGGGATCAATATGCCAGGGGGACGATTGTAGGACTTACCCGTGGCGTGAACAAATATCATGTGATTCGGGCTACTCTGGAATCCATTGCATATCAGGTAAACGATGTGCTTTCTGCCATGAAAGCGGACTCTGGGATTGTTCTTTCCACACTGAAGGTAGACGGAGGTGCCAGTGCCAATAATTTCTTAATGCAGACTCAGGCTGATTTTATCGGGGCGCCTGTGGCAAGACCGGTATGTGTAGAGACAACGGCAATGGGAGCGGCTTATCTTGCAGGACTGGCGGTTGGCTACTGGAAAAACAAAGAGGAAGTCTTGCAGAACTGGGCCATCGACAAGACTTTTCATCCTGAAATTGGAGAAGCAGAACGGGAAAAGAAGATAAAAGGATGGAATAAGGCGGTAAAATACGCTTTTGGATGGGCAAAGGAAGAGTAGGATTGCGGGATAAACAGTAGCAGTGAAGGAGAAAATGGTTATGAAAGAGGAAATAGAAAAAAATATACATTCAGAAGAGAGAGTGTTGAAGACTTTGGTGAAATGGATTATTTTGTCTGCTATTGTAGGCAGTATTGTAGGTGTTATTGCCAGCGGATTTGCATATGTCATCAGTTGGGTTACGGAATTTAGAGTGGAACATCCGCTTATGCTTCTTGGATTGCCTGTAGGCGGTATACTGGTGGCCTTTTTGTATAAAATGAGTGGTCAGGAAAATAATACGGGTACGAATATGGTGTTGGATACGATTCGTACTCCGAAAGCAGAGATGCCGACAGTCATTGCAACTTTGATTTTAATAGCGACAACCGTGACTCATTTATTCGGCGGCTCTTCCGGACGAGAAGGTGCGGCTCTTCAGTTTGGTGCCAGCGTAGGAAGTACGTTTGGAAGGGTGTTGAATCTGAATGAAAGTGACCGGAAGATTATTATGCTGTCTGGAATGAGCGCAGCTTTTGCCGCCTTATTTGGCACTCCTATGGCCGCAGCTATTTTCCCTATGGAAGTGACCAGTGTGGGCATCATGTATTACAGTGCGCTGGTACCTTGTGTGTTTTCCGCATTTATCGGGGAGTATGTTTCTGTACTTCTTAAGGTGCGTACTTTGCGCATTCCTTATCTGATTGACGAAGTTCCTTCCTTTTACAGTGCGAATTGCATGAAAGCGATTTTTCTTGCTGTATGCTTTGCGGCAGCAGGCGCGCTGTTTTGTATCATGCTTCATCGGACGGCACATTTGTTCCAAAAATGGTTTCCAAATCAGTATCTTAGAGTATTTGTCGGTGGCGCATCCGTTATTTTATTGGCGATGCTATTGCGGACTACGGATTATCTTGGACTCGGTGAAACCATATTGAAGGACAGTTTTGTGAACGTGCAAAGTCCGGAGCGGTTTTTACTTAAAATGATTTTTACATGTCTTACATTGAGCACCGGATTTAAGGGTGGAGAAATTGTTCCTTCCTTGTTCATTGGTGCCACGCTCGGTTCTGCTTTATCTCCGATTCTGGGACTGTCTGCCAATCTGTGTGCAGGCTGTGGGATGGTTGGAGTGTTCTGCGCAGTTACAAACTGTCCGGTAAGCTCTATGCTGATAGCGGCAGAACTGTTTGGATTTACAGGTATGTCATATTATTGTATTGTCATTGCTGTGAGCTATTTGATTTCTGGTTACAGAAGTTTATATCAGGCTCAGACAATTACTTATTCAAAAACAGAAAATAAATATGTAAACAGACACACCGATTAGAAGGGAGGAGACTACATGTTTGAAAAAAGATGTTCTTTATGTGGAGGAAAGTTAAGAGGAAATATTTGTACAGAATGTGGATTGGATAATTCCAAAAGCGATGCCAATTATGTTTCCAGTGGCAGTACCCATCGTTTAGGGGAAGGCATGACCCATGAGCATAAGGATAATGAGAATCCTATGGCGGGAAAGACCGTTACAAAAGACTGGATAGAACAGGAAAAAAGAGCAGCGAAGGCAAGAAGACAAGGAACTGGGAGCACCAATTCTCAGACTTATCAGTCTGCAGGCCGGTCGACCTCAACTTATCAGTCTTCCGGCTATCAGTCCACGGCAGCTTCAACCCGGTCAGGAAGGAAGAAAAAACATTCGCTTTTTGGAATCGTGATTCTAATTTTTATTTTGTTTTCTGTCGTGTCTTCTATTTTTGGCGCCATTCGAACAAACTATGAAGAATGGGATTCGAAGCAGGATTCGTATTGGGAAAGTGGTGATTCGGAGACAGAGGCGGAGTATGACCCGTATGGTTATGCGGAGAAGGAACTTTCAGAGGATGGAGAAACTTATGATATTGATTTAAGTGCAGGTGTGTATAAAGGTGGCGTACATATTCCGGAAGGCAGATATACCGTAGAGTGTCTTTCAGAGGATGGAAATGCGGCAAGCTCTTATATGGAACTTTCTCTGAATGATGACGAAAACAGTATCTACATTCATGAGTATTTTGAGGAGGGCGAGACCATACAAATAGAGGATCTACGTGTCTATGAAGAGGCAATTCTGGAAGTAGAAGGTCGTGGTATCCTTAAGTTTCACAGTGAAAATGCCCAGGTGGGAGATATGCAGTTCCTTTCCAATCCAAACACGAAGTCTTATGAAGTGAAAGAATCATTTGTTGTGGGAAAAGATGTAGAGCCTGGTGTCTATGATGTAATCTGCAAATCCGGTTCCGGCATTTTTGACTATTCTGTGGAACATGAAGACGGATACGAGATCTACTGTGGAAAATTAATTGGGGATGACAATTCCAGCTTTGCAGGAGAAATAAAGAATATTGTGCTGCCCAAAGGTGTTACCGTGGATATTACAGGAATGACGGTGGAACTTATTCCAAGTGAAAGCATAGAGTCAGAAGATTATGAGGATTTTTTTGACAATTATTAAAACGGATGTAAGAGAAGAGGGGATTACATTTAAGCAAATACGAGGTGAAGAAAATGACTGAATTTGTAGAATTGCGTGATGTTCGTAAGGTGTATCAGATGGGAGAGGTGGAAATAGCAGCGGCTGATGGAATCAACTTTACTGTGAAGAAAGGGGAGTTTGCAGTGGTTGTAGGGCCAAGTGGCGCAGGAAAAACTACGGTGCTGAATATTCTGGGTGGAATGGACAGTGCTACAAGCGGAGAAGTCTGGATTGATGGAAATGATGTAGCGAAATACAATGCAAAAAAACTGACGTCATATCGCAGAGATGATATTGGCTTTGTATTTCAGTTTTATAATTTGATTCCCAATCTTACGACTCTGGAGAATGTAGAACTGGCTTTGCAGATTTGTAAAGACCCATTAGACGCAGGAACGGTACTTGATGAAGTAGGACTTGGAGAACGAAAGAACAATTTCCCGGCCCAGCTTTCCGGTGGGGAGCAGCAGAGAGTTTCTATTGCCAGGGCATTGGCAAAGAATCCTAAATTACTTCTTTGCGATGAACCCACAGGTGCACTGGATTACAATACGGGAAAGGCAATTTTAAAGCTTCTGCAGGACACCTGCCGTACGAAAGGAATGACGGTGATTCTGATTACCCATAACTCCGCCATTGCACCTATGGCAGACCGTGTCATTCGCATGAAGAACGGAAAGGTTGCCGAGATTGCCTTGAATCCGAATCCGGTTCCGGTAGAGACAATTGAATGGTAAGGATGGGATGGGTATGAAGAAAAATGTATTGCGGAAGGAATTTTTTGTAGAAATCCGAAAAACGCTGGGAAGATTCATTTCCATCTTCTTCATTGTAGCACTTGGTGTGGCATTTTATTCTGGCATCCGCTCTTCGGAGCCGGATATGCGTTATTCGGGTGATGTCTTCTTTGACAGAACTAATCTGGAAGATATTAAAGTCATGGGAACTATGGGACTGACAGAAGACGATGTGACTGCCATTTCACAAATTGATGGTGTGGAATATGCAGAAGGGATATACAGTAAGGATGTCCTTTGCTCTGTAGAAGGTACAGAGAAGGTAATTCATATTATGGCACAGCCGGAAAAGTTTAATGAAACGGAAGTGTCAGAAGGACGTATGCCGGAGAAGACAGACGAATGTCTGGCAGATGAAGATTTTCTAGAAAAATATCATCTGAAAGTAGGGGACAAGATTACGGTTCGCTCTGGGGATGATGCAGATTTAACAGAAAGTCTGGTCACGGATACGTTTACCATTGTAGGTGCAGGAAGCAATCCCCAGTACATTGCAGTGGGGCGCGGAACCAGTCAGATTGGAAATGGTGAAGTCAATGGATTCCTGGTGGTTCCGGCTTCTGCATTTCAGATGGATGTATTTACGGAAATCTATGTGGCAGTAGAACATGCGAAGGATGCAGTGGTATTTACCAGTGAGTATGACGATTTGGTAGAGCAGGTAAAAGAAAAGATTACTGGCATTGAGGAAGAACGCTGTGAAGCCAGAAAGGCAGAAGTTCTGGCGGAGCCGAAAGCGGAACTGGAAGATGCTGAACAGACTATTTCAGAAAAATCACAGGAGCTGGAAGATGCAAAGACTGAGCTTACAAATGCAAGAAGCCAGACTGCAAAGAAGCTGGCGGAAGCAAGACAGAAGCTGGAACAGTCGGAAGCAGAACTGAATCAGGCGAAGCAGAAAATCACAGATGGAGAAGCCCAGATGCAGTCTGCAAAACAGAAACTTGCTGAGGAACAGGCAAGTCTGGATAGCGGAAAATCTCAGTATGAGACACAGGTGCAGGCCTTGGACAACAATGAAAAGGAACTTCTGGATGGAGAAAAACAGTATCGGGATGTCTATGACAGTACTATGGCGATGTTTACTCAGCAGGAACAGTCCATTGCGGAGAATGTACAGAATTTACAGAGTCAGAGAACGGAGCTGGTAGCCCGGCAGGAGCAAATTCAAAATCAGATTACTACACTGGAAGCGAAAGAGGCACTTGGAGGACTCACGGAGGAAGAACAGACGATGCTTACAGGGCTTCGTACTTCTCTGGAATCTGTAAATGCAGGAATTACTCAGCTTGACAGTGGGCTTGCGGAACTGGAGGCAGGAGAGAAAGAACTTCAGAGCCAGAAAGAAGCATTCCTGCAAAAAGGAGCAGAAATAGAGCAGGGAAAACAGCAGATTGCCGCAGGCCGAGAAACGCTGAAGGCAGTGAAAGCTCAGTTGGACGAGGGACAAAGAAAACTGGATGCAGCGCAGAACACTCTGAAAGAGAAAGAACAGACCCTTGCCAGTGGAAGAACAAGTCTTGCCCGGGGGCAGAGACAGCTTGCAGAAGGATATGAAGAATACGAAGAAGGAGTCCGGACTGCAGTGGAGGAATTAGATTCCGGAGAGCAGCAGATACTGGATGGAGAGACGCAGCTTGTTTCTGCAAAACAGGATGTGGCAGATGCCAAAGCAGAGATTGCCAAGGTAGAAAATCCAAAATGGTATGTGCAGGACAGAGATGAAGCTGTGGTAGAATATGAAGGCTATGGGGAAAATGCGGATCGTATGAAAGCCATTGGTCAGGTATTTCCAGTGCTGTTCTTTCTGGTTGCGGCACTGATCAGCTTAACCAGTATGACCCGAATGGTGGAAGAACAGAGAATCCAGATTGGAACCATGAAAGCCCTTGGATATGACAAAGGTGTAATTGCCAGAAAATATATTTCTTATGCATTACTGGCAGCAGCAGGCGGAAGTATTATGGGAGTTCTCATTGGAGAAAAGATATTCCCATATATTATCGTAGTCAGCTATAAGATACTGTACATTCATATACCGGATGTTTCCGTTCCATACAATCTGCATCATGGACTTATGGCTACTTTGATTGCTGTATGCTGTATTCTGACGGCAACGGTATTTGCCTGCTATAAAGAATTAATGGCACAGCCGGCAGAACTTATGCGGCCACCGGCACCAAAGGTAGGAAAACGGATTTTGCTAGAACGAATTCCTGTTTTGTGGAAGCATCTGAACTTTACATGGAAGTCTTCTGTACGTAATCTGTTCCGATACAAGAAACGTTTCTTCATGACTGTATTCGGAATCAGTGGAAGTATGGCTCTAATGCTGGTGGGATTTGGACTTAAGGATTGTATTTATGATGTCGGAACCATTCAGTATAACGAAATCCAGTTCTATGACGCGGCAGTTTATACTGACGAGAAGACCTATACAGATGAGCAGCAGGAAATCCTGAGTGAACTGGCAAATAAGGATGAGCTGGAAGCATATATGCAGGGAAGAATGCAGAAGGTAGATGTGAAAACAGATGCGGGAGTACACAGCCTGTATCTGACTGTGCCGGAGGACGGAGCAGACCTTGACACCTTCTTCAGTTTCCACAGCAGAACATCGAAAGAAGTGTATTCCTTGGAAGAGTCGGGAGTCATTATTACAGAGAAGATGGCAGATATGCTGAATGTGGGTGTGGGAGATTCCGTTGTGATTGAAGATGAGGACAAGGGAGACAAAGAGGTTCAGATTCAGGCTATCTGTGAGAACTATCTTGGACATTATCTCTATATGTCTGAGGCTGTTTATGAGGAATTATATCAGGCGCCACCGAAATATAACTGTGTCATGTATAGAGTGAAAGATGGAGATGACTCAGCAATTACGCAAATCGGAGAACAGCTTCTAAAATATGACAGCGTGCTCAATGTGACTTATACAGAAGCCACCAAAGAGACTTTGGATGGTATGCTTCAGACGTTGAATCTTGTTACAATTGTATTGATTATTTCGGCAGGTATGCTTGCGTTTGTGGTACTTTATAATCTAAATACCATTAATATTGCAGAACGAAAGCGAGAGCTTGCGACCTTAAAGGTTCTTGGATTCTACGATGGAGAGGTAAGTTCCTATGTATTCCGTGAAAATGTTATTCTCACCCTTATTGGAGTACTGGTGGGTGTCTTTCTTGGAAAATGGTTACATCGTTTTATCATTGTAACCGTGGAGGTAAGTGCAGCGATGTTCGGCAGGGTAATTCATCCATTAAGCTATCTGTATGCGGGAGGACTTACCATATTATTTTCTATGATGATTAACTGGCTGATGCATTACAAGCTGAAAAAGATTGATATGGTAGAATCTTTGAAGAGCGTAGAATAATAAAATTACATATTTGTTTATAGAAATTTTATAAACTTCACAAAACTATTAGCACTCATTTAAAATGAGTGCTAATTTTCTATTGACATTTAAATTTTCAAGGATTAAGATATCATTTAGAAAAAGATTCAGATTGAAGGAGTGATATCAATGACAGCAAAAAAAGGCAGTCTTTCTATTAGCAGTGAAAACATTTTTCCAATTATAAAGAAATGGGTATATTCAGACCATGATATTTTTGTACGTGAGATTGTTTCCAATGGATGTGATGCAATTACAAAATTAAAGAAGCTGGATATGATGGGAGAATATGAGCTTCCGGATGATTATAAAGCAAAGATTGAAGTAATTGTTAATCCAGAGAAGAAGACTCTCAAGTTTATCGACAATGGTCTTGGTATGACAGCTGATGAGGTAGAAGAGTATATTACACAGATTGCATTTTCAGGGGCAACACAGTTCCTTGAAAAGTACAAAGATAAAACTACAGAAGATGAGATTATCGGTCATTTCGGACTGGGCTTCTACTCCGCATTTATGGTAGCTGACGAAGTTCATATTGATACAAAGTCTTATCAGAAAGATGCAGCACCGGTACACTGGGTAAGTAATGGCGGTACAGAGTATGAAATGACAGAAGGAAGCAAGTCCGGAGTAGGAACAGAGATTACATTGTTCTTAAATGAAGACAGTGTGGAATTCGCAAACGAATACCGGATTCGGGAAGTCCTTGAAAAATATTGTTCTTTTATGCCGGTTGAAATCTTTGTATCCAAAGAAAATGCAGAGCCGGAATATGAAACCATCGAAGAAAGCGAACTTCTTGACAGCGATACGGTAGTAGAGCATATTCATGAAGATGCCAAGATGGAAGAGAAGGAAAATGAAAACGGTGAAAAAGAAATGGTAGAAGTTTCACCTGCAACTGATAAGGTGAAGATTGTAAAACGACCTGTTTCTATCAGCGACCCTCAGCCACTTTGGACAAAACATCCAAATGAATGTACAAAAGAAGACTATCTGGAATTTTACAGAAAAGTGTTCATGGATTACAAAGAGCCATTGTTCTGGATTCATTTGAATATGGACTATCCATTTAACTTAAAAGGAATTTTGTATTTCCCGAAGATTAATTCCGAATATGACTCGATTGAAGGAACTATTAAATTATATAATAATCAGGTATTTATCGCAGATAATATCAAAGAAGTAATTCCAGAATTCCTTATGGTATTAAAGGGAGTGATCGACTGCCCTGATCTTCCACTGAATGTATCGAGAAGTGCATTACAGAATGATGGATTTGTTCAGAAGATTTCAGAGTATATTTCAAAGAAAGTAGCAGACAAGCTTTCTGGAATGTGCAAAGTGGATAAAGAAAATTACGAGAAATACTGGGATGATATCAGTCCATTTATCAAGTTTGGCTGCTTGAAAGATGAAAAATTCTGCGACAAGATGATGGATTATGTTCTGTTCAAGAACATTGACCATAAGTATCTCACTCTGAAAGAGTGTATTGAAGAAAATGGCGGTGAAATTGTAGAGCCAAATGAAAAGAAGGAATCGGAAGGCGGAGACGATAACATTGTTTCTGAAGATTTGAAGACAGTTATCTACTATGTGACAGACGAACAGCAGCAGAGTCAGTATATTAACATGTTCAAGAAACAGGGAATGGATGCGGTGATTCTTTCCCACAATATTGATTCACCATTTATCACACAGTTAGAGCAGAGAAATGACCGTGTGCGTTTCCAGCGAATTGATGCGGATATTACAGAACATCTCAAAGAAGAAATCTCAGAAGAGGAAAAAGAAGCTTTCAAGGCTACCCGTGATGATCTGATGGGACTTTTCCGTAAGGTACTTGGCAATGATAAGCTGAATGTGAATGTGGAAAAGATGAAAGATGAAAGTGTAGCCGCTATGATTACGCTGTCTGAGCAGTCAAGACGTATGGAAGAAATGATGAAGATGTACGGAATGTCAGGCATGGATGCATCTATGTTTGGAACCGATGCAACGTTAGTATTGAATGTAAATCATCCACTGGTAAAATATGTACTCGACCACAAAGACGGAGAACATACAGATATGATTTGCCATCAGCTTTACGATTTGGCTATGTTGGCTCACAAACCACTTAGCCCGGAAGAAATGACAGCATTTGTAAAACGAAGCAATGATATTATGATGCTGTTAATGAAATAAATAAAATAACAGATAATTACAGGATTCAAAAATAGGCTATTTGAAAGAAAACACAGTGCTGGGATTGAACGTAAATCTTTTGCACTGTGTTTTTGCTTCTGAAAATGACAGGAAATAAATGAAAACAGATATCTGATAGCGAATGGATTTTATTCTGGTTTAGGAATCACAGTCTCATTGGAGGAATCCTTAATCAAATCATAAAGTCCGTTAAGTTCTTCGTCTGTCAGTTCTCGATATTGACCCGGTTTCAGACCATCTACCTTGATGTTCATGACTCTGGTACGGAACAGTTCCCGGACTTCATATCCGAGAGCTTCGCACATGCGACGAATCTGGCGGTTCAGTCCCTGTGTCAGAATGATTTTGAACTTATATTTTCCGATAGCCTCTACCTTACATGGCCGGGTGACAGTATCCAGAATGGGAACCCCGGAAGCCATTTGACGGATAAATTCCTCAGTGATTGGCTTATCTACGGTTACTTTGTATTCCTTCTCATGGCGGTTTCCGGCACGCATCATTTTGTTGATAATGTCACCATTATTTGTCATAAGGAGCAGTCCTTCGGAATCCTTATCCAGTCTGCCAATGTAGGTAATGCGAATGGGGTAGTTGAGAAAACGGATGATACTGTCTCGTTCCCTACGCTCTTCGGTACATACAATACCACGCGGTTTGTTGACGGCAAGAACCACCATACGCTCCTGGCGGGAGAGGACTTTTTTGCCAATTCGAACTTCCTGGGCAGGTGTAACCTTTGTGCCCATCTCTGCACGTTTGCCATCTACGAACACAATGCCCTGACTGATAAGCTTATCTGCCTCTCTTCGGGAGCAGACGCCGGCTTCGCTTAAATATTTATTCAGACGAACGGGTTCAAGAGCACCACGTTCTTTAAATTGTTTTTCGATTTTATTTGCCACGGTGTTATTACCTTTCGTTTTTTATAATTTATCATACCGTTTTACGTGCCAAAAGTCAATTTGGATGCAAATTGATTTAGCGTATGCTATAATGTACGCGAAAGAAAACATATTTTTTCTGACTTTTGCCGGAACATGTTCGGAGTAAGCACCGTACGTACTAAAATCCTATGGGAGGTTCTTTATGCAGATATTTTTATTAGATACAAAGAAATGCATGAATGCATTATTGCTTCAGCATATATTCGATTCCTTTATGCTTATTGAAGGTGAGATTACAACATTTAACACCTATCATATAGACGGAAGACTGAAAAAAGAATTCTATCATCAGCAATCTGCAACAGAGATTTCTATTCCGGAGAGAGAGTTTTCTCTTTGGAAAGAGCAGAGAGAGCTTTGCTTTTCTATTATAAAAGGAAAATTGACACCGATTGGATTCCGGTTTGTACTGGCACTTTCGTCACCGAACACGGCAAAATTACTGGAGCAGGAAGAACTGGACTTTACCATGGATGATATACAGGGATTGTATTTGAATTTTAAATATGATGGATTAAAGCTTACCTGTACGACGGGAACATCTATGAAATTATTTACACTGGATAAATCCTTGGAAAATGCATGGGATGCCATGGCAGGACGCATTTTTGCCAAGAATGAAATTCCATTTGAAAATGGCATTTGAAAAATGACTGTTTGTTGCTATAATAGATACATTAAATAAAAATGGGGATACTATTATCCTGATAAAGATTGGAAAACTGGGGTAAGACATGGATAAGAAGAAACGAATGCAGGAGCTGGTAGAGCTTCTGAACAGAGCAGGAAAAGCATATTATCAGGAAGCAAGGGAAATCATGAGCAATTATGAGTATGATGCCCTTTATGACGAACTGGTGAATCTGGAAAAAGAACTGGGAACGGTGCTTTCCAACAGTCCTACCATTCATGTGGGCTATGAGGTCATCAGTGAACTGCCAAAGGAGCGGCACGAATCGCCAATGCTTTCTCTGGATAAGACCAAAGAGGTCAGCAGACTGAAAGAATTTCTGGGCAACCAGAAAGCTTTGATTTCCTGGAAATTGGACGGACTTACCATTGTGCTTACTTACCGGGATGGGAAGCTGTATAAGGCAGTAACCAGAGGCAATGGGGAAGTAGGGGAAGTGATTACCAACAATGCGAAAGTATTTAAGAACATTCCCCTGCAGATTAGTTATAAAGAAGAGTTGATTCTCCGTGGGGAAGCGATCATTGGTTATAAGGATTTTGAGCGGATTAACGAAACCATAGAGGATGTGGATGCAAAGTATAAGAATCCAAGAAATCTGTGCAGTGGTTCGGTAAGACAGTTGAATAATGAGATTACAGCCAGACGAAATGTTCGTTTCTATGCCTTTTCACTGGTGAAGGCGGAACACGTAGATTTTCATAATTCCAGAAAAGAGCAGTTCGCGTGGCTGACTTCTTTAGGCTTTGACGTGGTGGAGCATTATCTGGTGACTGCGGAAGAACTGGAAGATAGAGTTCAGTTCTTTGCAAATAAAATTGCAGAAAATGATTTTCCGTCAGATGGTCTGGTTTTGGTTTATGATGATATTGCTTATGGACAATCTCTGGGAAGAACGGCTAAGTTTCCAAGAGATTCCTTTGCATTTAAATGGGCAGACGAAGTGCGGGAGACCACTCTTCTGGAAATTGAATGGAGCCCGTCGCGGACCGGGCTGATTAATCCAGTGGCTATTTTCGAACCAGTGGAACTGGAGGGAACTACAGTGAGCCGTGCCAGTGTTCATAACTTAAGTATTATGGAAGAACTGGAGCTTGGAATCGGAGATACCATAGAAGTTTATAAGGCAAATATGATTATTCCTCAGATTGCAAAGAATCTGACTTGCAGCAGAAATATTGAAATACCGAAGGTCTGTCCGGTATGTGGGGGCGCCACGGAAATCCGAAGGCAGAATGATGCTAAGTCTTTGTACTGTACCAACCCGGATTGCCAGGCAAAACGTGTGAAGTCTTTTGCTTTATTTGTAAGCAGGGATGCACTGAATGTAGACGGACTGTCGGAAGCAACTTTAGAGAAATTTATCGCACACGGATTTATTCATAAATATACGGATATTTTCCATCTGGATCGCCATCGGGAGGCTATCCAGACTATGGAAGGTTTTGGGGAAAAGTCTTATACCAACTTAATGCAAAGCATTGAAGTGGCAAGAGAGACCACTCTTCCGAAACTTATCTATGCATTGGGAATTTCCGGGATTGGTCTTGCAAATGCCAAGATTATCTGTAAAGAATTTGGAAATGACCCACAGAAGCTGATGGAGGCCTCAGAAGAAGCACTGGGCCAGATTCAGGGAGTCGGTCCGGTTATGGCAAAGGCATTTACCGCTTATTTTCAGAAGGAAGAGAACCGGACACAGTTAAAGGAGCTTCTGGAAGAAGTGCATATTCCGGAAGAAACGGCTGGGGAGCCAGGCGGAACCCTGCAGGATAAGGTCTTTGTGATTACCGGAAGCGTGAATCATTTTGCCAATCGTAATGAGCTGAAAGAGGTCATTGAAAGCCTTGGAGGCAAGGTAACAGGTTCTGTAACCGGAAAGACGGATTATTTAATCAACAATGATGTAAATTCTACATCATCAAAGAACAAAAAGGCAAGAGAATTAGGAGTACCGATTTTATCAGAAGAGGATTTTCTTACACTTGCAGGAATTATACAGCAGGCGTAATTGCCTGAGTTCAGGAGGAAAAAACGATGTCAGAATATGAAAAGATATGTTTTGTATGTAAAAGACCGGAGAGCGTGACCGGGAAGATGATTGCGCTGCAGCCCAATTTATTTGTGTGCCCGGACTGTATGCAGAAAAGTATGGATGCTATGAACAATATGCCATTTGACTATAACCAGTTTATGAATAATCCGGGAATGCCGGTCATGGGCTGGGATGAGATGGAGAATGAAATGCCGAAAACCCAGCGTGTAAAGAAGAGAGCACCGGAAGAAGAACGTGTGCCGATTATTGCACTCAAAGACATTCCGGCACCGCATAAAATCAAAGAAAAATTAGATGAATATGTAGTGGGACAGGAATATGCCAAGAAAGCCATGTCCGTTGCTGTATACAATCATTATAAGAGAGTGGCAGCAGACCCGGCAGACCAGATTGAAATTGAAAAATCCAATATGCTGATGATCGGGCCGACTGGTTCAGGAAAGACATATCTGGTGAAGACTCTGGCCAAGATTCTGGATGTACCTCTTGCTATTACTGACGCGACTTCTCTTACAGAGGCAGGATACATTGGTGATGATATTGAAAGTGTGGTTTCTAAGCTGTTAGCTGCTGCGGGAAACGATGTGGATAAAGCAGAACAGGGAATCATTTTCATTGATGAAATTGACAAGATTGCCAAGAAGAAAAATTCCAGTCAGAGAGATGTGAGCGGCGAGTCTGTACAGCAGGGTATGCTGAAGCTGTTGGAGGGCAGTGAAGTAGAGGTACCTGTAGGAGCGACCAGCAAGAATGCTATGGTTCCGCTTGTGACGATCAATACGAAGAATATTCTTTTTATCTGCGGCGGCGCATTCCCAGATTTGGAACGGATTATCAAGGAACGTCTGTCAAAGAATGCGTCCATGGGATTCGGAGCAGATTTAAAAGACAAATTTGACAAAGAAAAAGATATTCTGGAAAAGGTTACAACAGAAGATTTGCGCACCTTTGGTATGATACCGGAGTTTCTTGGAAGGCTTCCGATTATCTTTACTTTAAAGGGCTTAGATGAAGAAATGATGGTTCAGATTTTAAGGGAACCTAAGAATGCCATCTTAAAACAGTATCAGAAATTACTTGCTCTGGATGAAGTCAGTCTGGACTTTGACGAAGCAGCCCTTCACGCCATTGCGAAAAAGGCAATGAAGAAAGATACAGGTGCCAGAGCCCTTCGCGCGATTATTGAAGAATTCATGCTGGATATTATGTATGAAATTCCAAAGGATGACAGTATTGGACAGGTAACCATTACAGAGGCATACATAGAAGGCACAGGCGGACCGATCATTCAGCTCCGGGGGCAGAGTGTGCCACGAATTGAGCAGAATGCCCAGCCATAGAGATGGCGTGAAAGGTAAGTGCATTTGTATGCATACATAAGTAATCAGAAGACCTCATATACTTTGGAAAAAGGGTATGGGGTCTTTTATGCCATTAAAAGATTGCAAAGAAGCCATTCTTTCTCCTGATTATCGTGATTTTATTTATACCGGCTATCGAAGCTTCTGGAAAGAAATTCTGGAAAATGGAGTCTGCCGGATACCACTGGAATATTCTTTTGAGCTTCTTTATGCTACGGAGGAACAAATGAAGAACCGCCCGCTCTATCGGTTCCCCTACTTCAGCATTCCAAAGTGTTACGCACCGGTAGATTTTCAGGCACTTGATCAGGCTGGCATTTCCAGAATCCAGAACTTCCCGGGCTTTGAACTCTACGGGGAAGGGGTCATCGTAGGTTTCATTGACACTGGTATCTGGTATGCTTCTCAGGTATTCCGCAGATTAGATGGAAGTACCCGGATTCTGCGTATCTGGGACCAGACCATTCAAACAGGTAAGCCTCCGGAAGGACTTCCTTACGGCAGCGAATACACGTCAGAGGACATTAATCAGGCACTCCGTTCTGATAATCCAGAAGAGGTTGTTCCGTCAAGGGATACATCCGGTCATGGTACCTATGTGGCAAGTGTGGCCTGCGGAAGTGCAGATGTGGAAAATCAGTTTCAGGGAGCAGCGCCGGAAGCGGAGATTGTTATGGTCAAATTAAAAGAGGCAAAACAGTATCTGAAGGACTTTTATTTTATTTCATCGGAAGAATGTTATCAGGAAAATGATATTCTTGCCGGCCTTTTTTATTTGCATCAGGTTGCAAAAGAAGAACAGAAGCCACTGATTGTCTGTCTGGCAATGGCAACCAGCATGGGTGGACATAGTGGTGCTGCACCGGTTCCTGCCTATATGGAAGTGCTGGGAAATATTTCCATGATTGGTCTGGTGGCAGGAACGGGAAATGAAGCGGATAAAAGGCACCATTATCTTGGAAATATCAAAGATGCCACAGGCAGGAAAATGGAAATCAATGTGGGAAATCAGGTAGGCGGTTTTACCATGGAAATCTGGACGGAAATTCCCAATGTTATTACGGTGTCTGTGCGCTCCCCTACGGGCACCGACAGTGGACTTATATCCATTGGAACCCGGAACAGAGAGTATGATTTTATTCTGGAACAGACCAAAGTGTCCATTACTTATCAGTTTATGGAGGAAAACGCCAATGCACAGATTGTTCTTCTGCAGTTTGACAGACCTTTAAATGGAATCTGGGAAGTAGAGGTGTATGGAATTCAGATTGGTGACGGAGTAATTCATGCATGGCTTTTGCAGGAAGCGTTTCTGGATGGAGAAGTATTTTTTCTGCGTTCCAATCCGGACTATACGGTTATGGCACCGGGGAATGTGAGGGCAGTGACCTGCACAGCTTACTATAATGGACGGGATAAAAGTGTTGCAGTCAGTTCGGGAAGGGGGTATACTAGAACTAATCTAATAAAACCTGATTTTGCGGCACCGGGAATCAATGTGCTGGGGGTAAATGTAAGAGGACAGTTTGTAGGACGTTCCGGTTCCAGTGTGGCGACAGCGATTACAGCCGGGGCAGAGGCTCTCCTGATGGAGTGGCTGGTAAGAAGAGACGGAACACCGAATTCCATACAACTGAAGAATTTATTGATACTTGGAACCCAGAGGATGGACGGAAGAGAGTACCCCAACCGGGAGTGGGGGTATGGGATGTTGGATTTATATCAGACTTTTGATGTACTTCGGCGTCTGTAAGTTGGCAAAAGAAGAAAGGAGAATACAGGATGGCTGAATTATTTGAAAAATGGGGTAAGAAAATCGGAGATACCATAGAAGACTTTGGAAAGAAAGCAGAGGATACACTGGAAGTTCAGAAAATGAAAAGCCAGATTAGTACCATGAAGCGTACCAACGAAAGAGATTATGTGGATATGGGCAAGATCATCTATGAAAAGTACAAGAATGAGGAAGAAGTTGCTGAAGAATTCCGCCCATTCTGCGAAGCAATCGCCAAGAGAGAAAGTGAAATCGGAAGTCTGGAGACAGAAATTTCCCGGATTAAAGGAGAATAAGAGATGGTAGTTGCCTGTATCGTTCTGATCATAGGGATTGCCGGGGCAGACCTTCTCGGAAAACGATATATCGAAGAACACTTTCATAATAATCAGACGGAAGAGATTGCCGGTGGAAAGATTCAGCTCCGGAAAGTACATAATCAAGGATTTGCTCTTAACCGCCTGGATGAAAAGCCGGATACGGTTAAGAACCTGTCCTTTGCAGCGACAGTAGCCGCATTTCTTTATGAGCTGTGGCTGTTTCGAAAACCGGGAAATCATATGGGTAAGATTGGTCTTGCACTGATGTCAGGGGGTGCTGTCAGCAATACCTATGACCGGATAAAGCGGGGATATGTGGTGGATTACATTGGTTTTCCGTTAAAGAAAGAAAAGTATGCGAGAATTACCTATAATATAGGCGATTTTGCGATTTTCACCGGTGCGATCCTGATGTGTGTTGGAAGTCTTGGAAAAAGGAAATAAGAAGAAAAGCAGCAAATCATGTTACATGGGGTATCAGGTTTGCTGCTTTTTTAATGATGTGAAAGTAGGAAATTTTGTTGTTTTTTCTATATTTTGCCCAAAGTAACGCAAATCTTTTAATGGTAAATTCATCGGTTTCTATTAAAGCTGCCGATAAGATAACAGATGCACAAGCGGAGTATGATTTACTTGAGGGAGGAACTCAGAAATTTACTTTGCAAAATGAAGATGGTACTGTAGCGTATGTAACTGTTACAGAAGTGACTGGAAAAGCACTCGTTTGATAAGGAAAAGTACAACTCAAGCTTCGTATTATATGTCGTATACTAACGCTATGAAAACAATTCAGACTGGTGTACGTGCGAATATTAACCAAAAAACATTAAGCGTAAGTAAAATATAAAAGAATTAGACGGCTATTTTCCAGAGAGATGGATAGCCGTCTTAGTTTAATTTATCTTCTCTATACTTCCTCTGCCCCAATTAGGAATCTCCACACTGATTACTGTATAAGCATTTGAAATATTAATAATGATGCAAAATACAAGTACAATCCAACATATAGTGCTTAAATGTACCTTTTTAACCAGGCAATATACAAATAGTCCAACGCTTAAAAAGAAACCAATAACTGGAGCCAAACAAGAGAGTAAAGCTATTGCAACGATAAACAGATGTTCTGTTTTGGCTAAAAAATCATCATAATTTTTCTTTTCGGATTCCAGGGGCGTATGTTCAGTAGATGGGTTTTCTAGTAAATCGTCCAAAGAAATCTTATACATCTGACTTAGAACTACCAGATTTTCAACATCTGGAACGGAGCGACCGGTTTCCCTTAGTTAAAAATATTACTCTTGTTGATTACTCAACTTTTCCGATAAATCGGTAATATATCTCAATTTCCTGTATTCTTTCGTTATCCTCATTCGTTG
>CAJMSZ010000043.1 GCA_905216215.1 uncultured bacterium
TAATTTGAGAAATATTTGTGATGAGGTATTTGGCAACTCGAATTTTGTCGCAACAATCGTTTGGCAAAAGAAGTATGCAGCAACGAATGATGCAAAAGGCTTTTCAACAACACATGATTATATCGTTGTATATGCAAAAAATGCTAATAAGATGACACGTAATTTGCTGCCAAGAACGGCAGAGCAAAATGCTCCTTATAAGCATGACGATATGGATGGAAAAGGATTATGGCGAAGCGATAATCTTTTGGTGAAATCCTTTTCACAGTCAGGTGTATATCCGATAATTAATCCGAATACAGGCGTTGAATATTATCCGCCAGAAGGTAGTTGCTGGAGAGCATCCAGGGATACAATGCAGCAATGGTTATCCGAAAATAGGATTTATTTTGGAAAAGATGGAAAAGGGGCACCTCAATTAAAGCGGTATCTCAATGAAGTTCAGCAGGGGCGTGTTCCTATTACATGGTGGCCATTTGATGAAGTTGGGCATAATGATGCTGCGAATAAGGAGATGAAAGCACTTTTTGGAACTAAGACTCCGTTCGATACTCCGAAACCTACATCATTAATTAAGCAGATATTGAGAATTGCATCAGACAAGGATTCTGTTATTCTCGATTTCTTTTCTGGTTCAGCGACAACTGCAGATGCAGTCATGCAACTGAATGCTGAGGATGGAGGAAAACGCAAATATATAATGATACAAATTCCTGAGACATGCACAAAAGGAAGTTATGGAGCTAAGGCCGGATATAGTAATATTTGTGAAATTGGAATACAGAGGATAAAGCTGGCCGGAGAAAAAATAACCGCAGGTAAGGAAGCAGTTGACGTTGGATTTAGGGTTTTTGAAGTTGATGATAGTAATATGAAAGACGTCTACTACTCAGCAAATGAATATTCACAATCTACTATTGAAGAGATGTTATATAATATAAAAGATGATAGGACAGCAGAGGACCTGCTATTTGGTTGCCTTATTGAGTGGGGACTTCCACTTTCCCTGCCTTACAGTTCAAAAAAGGTTGAAGGATACACAGTTCACAATTACAACCATGGTGATCTGATCGCGTGTTTTGATGAGAATATTCCGGACACCGTAATCAAAACCATTGCAAAACAGCAGCCTTTGCGTGTGGTATTCAGAGACAGCAGCTTTGATGGAAGTCCGTCAAAGATTAATGTTGGTGAGATTTTTAAGCTTATGTCACCGGATACATCAGTGAAAGTAATCTAAGGAGAAGATGACAATGAAGCTACAATTTAAGCATCAGAAGTTCCAGGCTGATGCTGCAAAAGCAGTAGTTGATGTTTTTGCAGGACAGCCGTATCTGACGCCTTCTTATATGATGGACAGGGGTACCGGAACTTACCAGATGTCTTTAACAGATGTGCAGGATTTCACAGGCTGGGGCAATCAGCGTATTGTACCGGAACTTAATAATCAGATTATTCTGGATCATATTCAGAAGATTCAGAGAGCAAATCAGCTTGAGCCATCCCCAAGGCTGGAAGGTACATACAATCTCACAATTGAAATGGAGACGGGTGTTGGCAAAACATATACTTACATCAAAACTATGTATGAACTGAATAAGCATTATGGTTGGAGCAAGTTCATTATCGTTGTTCCAAGTATTGCCATTCGTGAAGGTGTTTATAAATCATTCCAGGTAACACAGGAGCATTTTGCAGAAGAATATGGCAAGAAAATCCGATTCTTTATTTACAATTCTACGCAGCTCACTGAGATTGACAGATTTGCGTCGGATAACTCTATTAACGCAATGATCATTAATTCCCAGGCATTCAATGCAAAGGGCAAAGATGCCAGAAGAATTTATATGAAGCTGGATGAATTTAGGTCCAGAAGACCAATTGATATCATAGCGAAAACAAATCCGATTGTCATTATCGATGAACCACAGTCTGTAGAAGGGAAACAGACCAAGAAGAATTTGGAAGAGTTTCATCCACTGATGACACTTCGTTATTCTGCTACTCATAGAAGTGATAGTATTTATAATATGGTTTATCGCCTGGATGCTATGGAAGCGTATAACAAAAAGCTTGTTAAGAAGATTGCAGTTAAGGGTATCCAGAAATCTGGTATCACTGCGACAGACAGCTATGTTTATTTGGAAGGAATCAATCTATCAAAATCCAATCCTACAGCGATAATTCAGTTCCATGCTAAGGGAACATTAGGGATAAAGACGGTCTCCAGGAAGGTTAGAATTGGATTTAATTTGTATCCGAATTCCGGTGAGATGGAAGAGTACAAGAATAATTTCATTGTAAAGAGCATCGATGGCCGGGATGACTCTGTTGAGTTCATTAATGGTATCAAGCTTTATGCTGGTGATGTGATTGGTGAAGTGAGTGAAGAACAGTTTCGTAGAATACAGATTCGTGAGACCATTCTGTCGCATATTGAAAGGGAACGTCAGCTATTCTATAAGGGAATCAAAGTACTTTCACTGTTCTTTATTGATGAAGTAGAACATTACAGAAAATATGATAAATCCGGAAATCCTGAAAATGGTATTTTTGCAGATATGTTTGAGCAGGAGTATGAGGATATTATCCAGAATTTACAACTTGAAATCGGAGAAGATGATTACATCAAATATCTGCAGTGTATCAGTGCAAAGAGCACACACGCGGGATATTTCTCTATCGATAAGAAGGGGCGTATGATCAATAGTAAGGTGAGACGTTCGCAAGAGTCATCGGATGATGTTGATGCATATGACCTTATCATGAAGAACAAGGAGCTTCTTTTGAATCGAAATCCACAGAAGTCGCCTGTTAGATTTATTTTCTCTCACTCGGCTCTCAGAGAAGGATGGGATAATCCGAATGTATTCCAGATCTGTACTTTGAAGCAGAGCAGCAGTGACATCCGTAAGCGTCAGGAAGTCGGTCGCGGTATGCGTCTTTGTGTAAATGAGGATGGAGAGCGTATGGACGAGAATGTGCTTGGAGCGGATGTGCATAATATCAATGTGCTTACGGTTATTGCCAGTGAGAGCTATGATAAGTTTGCTAAGGGATTACAGTCTGAAATTGCAGAAGCTGTTGGCAGCAGACCGCGTCAGGTTACAGAGGTTCTATTTGAAAATACCAAAGTGCATGACAAGGATGGTCATGAGGAAATCATTGATTCCGCAATGGCCAGAAGACTTATTCATTATATGATTAGGATGGATTACATTGATGAGAATGCAGCCTTGACAGATAAGTTCTATGAAGACAAGGCTAATGGAGAAGTAAGTTTTGGAGCGGAAATGGATCAGTACAAGCCAGATTTTATTGATATTCTTGACAGTATTTATGATGATACCAAGATGAAGCCGGAGAATGCCAGAAGTAACAACGTTGAGCTGAAGGTTAATCCGGATAAGCTTGCCATGCCGGAATTCCAGGCATTGTGGAGTAAGATTAATGCAAGGACTGCATATGTAGTAGATTTTGACACAGATGAATTGGTTTGCAAAGCTGTGGCGGCTCTTGATCGTAAGCTTCATGTGCCGAAGATTTTCTTCAAAGTTGAGACTGGTTCCATGAAGGAGATTAGGTCAAAAGACGATTTGCTTGCCGGTTCCTCATTTGAAAAGCAGAAGTCAGGAACCTATGGCCAGCATAAAGTAGCTGTCAATACAAGTGTTAAATATGATCTCGTTGGGAAATTGGTTGAAGAAACAGGACTGACAAGAAAAGCAGTAATTCAGATTTTGACGGGAATTCAACCTTCTGTATTCAATCAGTTTAAGGACAATCCGGAAGAATTCATCATTCAGGCTGCGAAACTTATCAATAATGAGAAAGCTACAGCAATCATCCAGCATATTACTTATGATGTTCTGGACGACAGATATGATACGAATATTTTTACGGATGTTACAATCAAAGGTAAGCTTGATGTAAATGCAATGAAGACTGACAAGCATTTGTTTGATCATATTGTGTATGATTCCACAAATGAGCGTAAGTTTGCCAGGGCGTTGGATGTGGCATCAGACGTTGCTGTATATGTGAAACTTCCGGATGGATTCTATATTTCTACACCGGTCGGTCATTATAATCCTGACTGGGCGATTGCATTTAAGAGTGGGACTGTTAAGCATATTTATTTTGTGGCCGAGACGAAGGGGTCTATGGATACAATGGAACTGCGTGGTATTGAGGATGCGAAGATTCATTGTGCAAGAGAACATTTCAAGGCAATCAGCGGTGAAAATGTGATTTATGATGTGGTAGACAGTTATCAGGAATTACTTGAGAAGGTGATGAGATAATAAAGATGGATATTAGAATACTTCGGTATTTTTTGACCGTGGCGAGAGAACAGAACTTTACGAAAGCTGCAGAACAATTGAATATTACACAGCCCACACTTTCAAGACAGCTTGCTGCATTGGAGGAGGAACTTGGCACAGCCCTTTTTATAAGAGGGAGTCGGAGTATTGCACTTACGGAGACTGGGATACTATTAAAACGAAGAGCCTTGGAAATCATTGATCTGGAAGAAAAAATGCTGGATGAAATTAAGGCGAGAGAAGAGCTGATAGAAGGCACGATTACCATCGGTTGTGGTGAGTTTGCTGCTGTTGAAACTTTAGCAGAAATTTGTAAGGTGTATAAGAAAAAATACCCAATGGTGCAGATTGCGTTACACACGGCAACGGCAGATTCAGTATATGAAATGATGAATCAGGGTCTGGTGGACATTGGATTATTTTTGGAACCGGTCAATACAGAAGGACTCGATTATATCAGAATCATGGAAAGTGACCATTGGGTTGTTGGCATGAAGCCGGATGATGTATTAGCGGACAAGGAATATATTACAAAAAAGGATCTTCTGGATAAACCACTTATTCTTCCACGGAGACAGAATGTACAGAGCGAATTCGCAAATTGGTTTGGCAAGGATTTCAATAAGCTCCATGTATCTTTTATCAGTAATCTTGGAACGAATGCGGGGGTTATGGCGATTCATGGGCTGGGATATCCGGTTTCGATTGAAGGCGCTGCAAAATATTGGAGAGAAGATTTGATTGTTCAGAGAAGGTTGTATCCTGAAATCACAGCAAGCACGGTAATTGCATGGAGAAGGAACATTCCATATTCATTGGCCATGAATAAGTTTATAGAAGAAATCAATGCCTTTAAGGCATAAAAAATGATTTAATATGGGTATTAGACATGATTAGATAATGTGGAATATAATCAATGTGTAAGGTATGAATGAAACATACTTTACACATTTTTTATTTGAATTAAGGAGGAAGACTTATGAGTAAAAGATTAGTAGCATATTTTAGCGCCAGTGGAACAACCAGGAAAATAGCAGAGATGATTGCACAGGCGGCAGAAGCTGATTTATATGAAATCATGCCGAAGCAGCCATATACAAAGGACGATTTAAATTGGATGGATAAAAAATCCAGAAGCAGTGTGGAGATGGGTGACAAAAAGTTCAGACCGGAAATATCTGATACAGATGTTAAGACTGATAAGTACGATGAAATAATCTTAGGATTTCCAATCTGGTGGTATGTAGCGCCTACAATTATGAATACATTTTTGGAAAGCTATGATTTTACGGGCAAAAAGATTGTATTGTTTGCAACCTCCGGCGGAAGTGGATTTGGAAATACGGTAAGCGAGCTTAAGCCCTCTGCTCCTGACGCAGTGATAGTAGAAGGTAAAGTATTTAATAAGGCTACAAAGCAGGAAATTGCAAAATGGGTAAAAAGTATTTCGTAAAGAGGGTGGATGAAATGAAAAGAATTGTACAATCAGCAGGAAGGAATGCTCTGAAAGAGTTTTCGCCGGAATTTGCGCATTTTAATGATGATGTTCTTTTTGGTGAGAACTGGAATAATCAGGATATTGACCTTAAGACCAGAAGTATCATAACAGTAGTAGCGTTAATGTCCGCCGGGATAACAGACGCATCTTTGATATATCATTTACAGAACGCAAAGGAACATGGAGTGACACAAAAGGAAATTGCAGCAATTATTTCTCACGTGGCATTCTATGCAGGCTGGCCAAAAGGTTGGGCAGTTTTTAATCTGGCAAAGGAAGTCTGGCAGCCAGGGGAAGGGGATTTGCCATATGAAGATGAGGCCATGAGAGCACATGCAAAATCAATGGTCTTTCCGATTGGACAGCCTAATGATGCCTTTGCAAAATATTTTGTAGGACAAAGCTATCTTGCACCTATATCCACAGAGCAGGTTGGAATTTTCAACGTAACCTTTGAACCCGGATGCAGAAATAACTGGCATATCCATCATGCAAAAAGCGGCGGGGGACAGATTTTAGTATGCGTAGCCGGACGTGGGTTTTATCAGGAAGAAGGCAAGGAAGCGGTAGAAATGAAACCGGGTGACTGTATTAACATTCCTGCAGAAGTAAAACACTGGCATGGAGCGGCATCGGATGACTGGTTTTCCCATCTGGCAATTGAGGTGCCGGGAGTGGATTGTTCCAATGAATGGTGTGAGGCAGTATCGGAGAAAGAGTATGCTGGATTAAGATAAGGAGTGTACGATGGAATACGGTAAACTTGGAAATACAGATATCGAAGTATTAAAATTATGCGTGGGCTGCATAAGATAGTTGGTGCAATAGATGAAAATCCGGCGCAAGGTGTTATATAATAAAGAACGAGGTGTAACCGTATGAAGAAATATGTATCTGTTATTCTGGGAATTATACTCACAGCCTGTCTGGTTGCATGTGGTAGTTCTGGAAAGGATACAGTAAACGAAAATAATCAAGAGTTAATAAACCATCAGGAAACATCAGCAGAAAACCAACAGACAGAGGCGGATGCTGATTCTGAGCATAAAAATCAAGAAAAGGTTGCTGTGGTGTATTTCTCAGGAACGGGAAATACAAGAGAAGCTGCAAATATATTGATGAAGGAAGCGGAAGCTGATATTTTCGAAATTATTCCGGAGGATATATATACTTCGGATGATTTAAACTATAACGATGATAATTGCAGGGCAAATCAGGAGATGAATGACGATTCGGCAAGACCTGCTATTCGTAATGATTTAAGTGCCGTATCAGAATACAATGTTATTTATCTTGGATATCCCATTTGGTGGGGGACAGCTCCTCGAATTATACAGACATTTATAGAAAGTTATGACATTAGTGGGGCAACGGTCTATGTGTTTTGCACATCAGGAAGCAGTGAAATTGAACAGAGCATATCGGATTTACAGAAACTGTATCCTGATGTAAATATTGCAGGAGGAAAAAGACTAAACAACGTAACTGAGGTAGACGTAAAAGAATGGATAAATAGCCTGCATTGAAAAGAAATCTTACGAAAGGGCTAGTTTGTTGAATTCACAGGGGCAGCGTTTTGAGACGCTGCCTTCGTTTTTGGGGAATAAAACAGATTTTGCATTATTCCGTTATTTTGAAAGACGTTGTTCCGATGTTGTTGATATTGTTCCGTTAAACCGGTATACTATAGGGTGGATTGGAGGGATAGTCTATGTTTATGACAGTAAAACAGGCTTCTGAAAAATGGGGCATTTGTATTATGTAAAAGATAATCTTTCTGCAATGGAAAATCTGTTTGCAGGATACATCAATGCGAGGTTGGATATGTATTTGGATATGTTGCAGGACTAACCGACCTGCTTTTGAATTGGGAGGTCGCCTATGCCTTTTGAAATAGTACGAAATGATATTGTAAATATGCAAGTGGATGCAGTGGTAAATACTGCAAATCATAACCCTGTTATCGGTTCCGGCGTTGACAGTGGGATACATAAAAAAGCCGGACATAAGCTGCTTGTGGCCAGGCAGAAAATCGGCTGCATTGATTCCGGTGATGCGGTTATCACTGCCGGATTTGAGTTGGATGCAAAGTATGTTATTCATACGGTAGGCCCTATTTGGGAAGATGGCAATCAGGGAGAGGAACAGATTTTATCCTCATGCTATAGGAAGTCCTTGGCGTTGGCGAAAGAGTACGAGTGCGAGTCTATCGCATTCCCTTTGATAGCCACGGGCAATTATGGGTTTCCGAAGCCTCTTGCGCTGCAAATAGCTGTCCGTGAAATCAGCACTTTCCTTTTGGAAAATGAGATGCAGATTTACCTGGTTGTGTTTGGCAAAGAGGCCTTCGCACTGTCGGAGAAATTGTTTAAGTCTGTCAGCAGCTATATTGACGAAAATTATATCCGCAGCAAAGCTCTTGATGAGTACGGTACGGAAAGTGTGTATGGTTCCCGGCTCGAAACAAGGCGGATAAGAGAACGGCTTAAAAGAAGCAATCGAATTCATGAAGATATTTGTCCGAGCCCGGCGTTGGAAGAAGGCATCGATAGGTTCGTTGATGCAGCAGTTCCAATGGACTCGGATGATTGGGGACAGTTGCTGAAAAATCTGGACGCGGGTTTTTCTGAAACACTTCTGCAGCTTATTGACCGCACTGGAAAGAAAGACTCTGAAATCTATAAAAAGGCCAATGTAGACAGAAAGCTGTTCTCAAAAATCAGGAACAATATGGATTACAAGCCATCAAAGACAACAGCACTGGCTTTTGCCTTTGCTTTGGAACTGGATGTTAATGAAACAAAAGATTTTATTGGGAGAGCTGGGTTTGCCCTCTCCCATAGTAGCAAATTTGATGTGATTGTGGAGTATTTCCTCGTGAATAAAAACTACAATATTTTTGAATTGAATGAAGTTCTGTTTGCTTTTGACCAGCCACTTATCGGTGCATAAAAATGTCGCATACTATGCGACCCTTTATTCTCCTGTTTGACCTATAATGAAATCATAATAAAGAAAACGGAGGATTTCAAAATGACTGAACTTGTATTGATCTTAGACCGCAGTGGTTCCATGTCGGGACTGGAAAAGGATACTATCGGAGGTTTTAACTCCATGTTGGAAAAACAGCGTAAGGAACCGGGTGATGCCGTAGTATCCACAGTGCTGTTTGACAACGAAACAGAGGTAATCCATGACCGTGTTGCTATTGCAGATGTACCGAACCTTACGGATAAGAAATACTTTGTGCGTGGCTGCACAGCGCTTCTGGATGCTGTTGGGGGCGCAATCCATCATATTGGTAATGTCCACAAGTATGCCCGTAAGGAAGATGTGCCGGAAAAGACACTCTTTATCATCACTACGGATGGCATGGAAAATGCCAGTCACCGCTACACCTACGATAAGGTTCGCCATATGATTGAACGTCAGAAAGAGCGTTGTGGTTGGGAGTTCCTTTTCCTTGGCGCCAACATTGACGCAGCGGCAGAAGCCAGCAGATTTGGCATTGATGAATCTATGGCTGCCAACTATCACTGTGATGAGGCCGGAACTGCTCTTAACTATGAGGTTATTAGTGAGGCAATTACCAGTGTAAGAGCGTGTGCAGCACCGTTGTCTGCTGACTGGAAAAAGAAAATTGATGCAGATTATAAGAAGCGAGGTGGAAAGAGATGATTGGAGCAATCTTGGGTGACATTATCGGCAGCCCTTATGAATTTGACCGGGGTAATAAGAGTAAAGACTTTCCTTTGTTCTCCAGAAAATCTACCTACACCGATGATACCGTAATGACGTTAGCTGTGGGTCTGACTTTCCTTGATGCACAGCCGAGTGCCTCGGACGATTGGATTTTGCGAATCCTTGCTAATCGTATGCGTCGGTTTGGAAAGATGTATCCGAATGCCGGGTACGGAGGAATGTTTCGACAGTGGCTTCGTAATCCTGAGTGTCAGGCTTATAATAGTTTTGGCAATGGCTCTGCAATGCGTGTTTCCTCGGTAGCGTGGTTATATAACGATATCGATGCTGTCAGACACGCAGCAAGGCTTTCTGCCGAAGTTACCCACAATCATCCGGAAGGAATTAAGGGTGCTGAAGCAACCGCCAGTGCTATTTTCCTGGCAAGGACAGGACACAGCAAAACGGAAATCAAGGAATATATTGAACATGAATTTGGTTATGAGTTGAATCGTACTTGCGATGAAATCAGACCAGGATATTTTCATACAGAAACCTGCATGGAAACCGTGCCGGAGGCCATCACGGCTTTCTTGGAGGGAGACAGTTTTGAGGATGTCATCCGAACCGCCGTTTCCCTTGGCGGTGACTGTGATACGCTGACGGCAATTGCTGGCAGCATTGCGGAAGGCTTCTATGGTGTTCCTGCCGAACTGAAGGAGGAATGCTATAAGCGTCTGCCGGAGCCGTTGCTGAAGGTGCTGAAAGCGTTTGAGGAGTACCTCGACCCAAATGCTGCTATGAATTAAGGGGAAACTTATAAATAGCGGAGAAAGACTTGATAATGTGAAAATGAGCGAGGATGATTCCGACGGCAGAAGTTTAGGAGAAGCACAGCGTGAGACAGAGCGAAGAGAACAGGCTCGCATTAACAGCGAAAAAAAGACGTACTTGGAGAAGGAAACATAGAAAAGGTATTGCCATCACAATCCTAATTTCTGTTCTCGTTGTGCTTTCACTTATAGGATATTATGAAGTCCAAAAACTGATTCCGATGGGATATTCGAGTGAATCTTTAGAAGGACTTAAATACACGGAGGCGGTTCAGAGGCTAAAGAAATGCGGCTTCTCAAATGTTCACATGAAAGAAATATCGGATTTAACTATATCCAGGGATGCTGAGGAAAATCTTGTCACAGAAGTGAAGCTTATGTTCGGTGATTCTTTTGATGAAGATACAAAATATCTATCAAATTTGTGGATTACGGTTGCGTATCATACCGTGGAATTATATGGCCCTCCGTTGACATCGAAAGAAGCAAAAGGCATGAATTACCTTGATGTATTAGAAAAATTTGAAAATGCTGGGTTCATAAATATTTCCACAATAAAAGAATAAGCCTAAATAGGCCTATAGTAATTTATTAACGGGGAGTAGAATACTCATTTATGATTTGCACCCCTTGCGAAATAATCGTTAAATTGTTTCAAAAATCGCAGTAGTCTGCACTCCTTTAACAGACTACCACTTGACTACAACTGAGTAGCCCACAAGGCTACATTTTGCTCTGTTTTGCGTAGTTTGCTACACTCTGTGCGATATTTAAACAAAATTGAAAACGCAGAAAGGTCCGCAAAATGGGGCAAATCACGGCATTAAAGGAGGAATTTTATAGTGATTAAAGTACTTTTCATCTGCCACGGCAGGAGGTGCTGATTGGAATACATAAAATCTTCCTCATCCTTGACTTGTGGCTGAATTTAGGATAAAATAAAGCCACAAGAAAGGAGGCGCTTTTATGCAGATTATTCCTATGCGTGACTTGAAAAACACGGTTGAGGTAGAACGACGCTGTGCCGAAGAAAACGGACCAGTTTATGTAACGAAGAATGGATATGGTCGTCTGGTTGTTATGGATATTGAGTATTACGAACGGACCATGCAGAAAATGTATGAAGCAAAAACCATTATGGAAGGCTTGGAGGATGTAAAAGCCGGACGGACTGTGGATGGAGAAAAAGCGATCAGCGATATAAGGAGAAAGTATGGAATCTAAATGGGGATACCAGTTGACGCAAAAAGCGGATGCCGATTTGGATGACATTGTGGGATATATCGCTGTGGAGTTGGCAAACCCAAAGGCAGCATCGGATTTTGTGGACAAATTGCAGGGAGCGATTGAGGAAGCCCGGTCTTTCCCGGAAAACGGTTCTTTAGTCGTGAATGAATTTGTACCAAATACGGAGATCAGAAAAAAACTGGTGGGTAGCTATATTATGTATTATCTGCCGGATTTTGATGAAAAAATGATTTTTGTCTTGCGGATTATTTATGGCAGACGGAATATGGATGAAATTTTGCGGAAGCTAAATGTATAGTAAAAAAGAATAATGGAATCACAGATGGCATCGGTCAGAAATGATCGGTGCTTTCTTTGAAGAAAGAAAATTCACTCGCACATACAAAATGGATGTGCAAATATCATATCGTCTTCACTCTAAAGTATAGACGAAAAATTATTTATAATCAACACAAAGCGGATATAAGGGATATTATCAAACAATTGTGCAGTTATAAAGGTGTTGAGATTATTGAAGGACATCTGATGCCAGATTATATCCATATATTGGTAAGTATTCCGCCAAAGATGAGCGTATCTTCTTTTATGGGATACTTAAAAGGGAAGAGTGCACTTATGATATTTGATAAACACGCAAACTTAAAGTATAAATTTGGAAATCGGCATTTTGGGGCGGAGGGATATTATGTCAGTACAGTCGGATTAAATGAAGCCACTATCAGGAAATATATCCAGGACCAGGAAAAGCATGATATTGCAATGGATAGGTTAAGCGTGAAAGAATATGAAGACCTTTTTAAGGGTTAAGGCTAAGTAGTATCAATACTCCTTAAGGGGTAGCGACGAGTCAAGAGCAGTATGGCTTGAACGGAGCTGTGGGAAGAATGCGTAAGCAGAATTCCCACAGCCGAAAGAGAAAGCCAGCGCCTTGAGACGCTGGCCTAGTATCATGGGCTTATAGCCCTGGAACAAGCCACCCGTTTTACGGGTGGTCATGACTTGTTTTGAAATGTCTATGACCGGAAATGTGATTATACATAGGTCAAATCAATGCAGTTGGAAAAGCCGGGCAGATAGGCAAGTGCACCGCAACGTGCGCCGAGTGCGTTCCGTTCGCTGGCGTGTGGTCGATTAACAACCGGATTTCCGGTGGCAGAGTCATTGCATCCAGCTTCTCCAGATACTCCCCGGACTTTTGACTGATTAAATCTTGTTTTTGGTGGTTCATTTTTTCCATTTCCGTGGCCTATATGTGGAGGTGGTTCTAATGACTGAGGAAATGAATGGCACTATGAAAAGTGGAAAAGTGTTTGTGCCAATCAATGAGAAATATACGCTGACCATAAGAGAGGCGCCAGAGTATTTCAATATCGGAGTGAAAAAGATGTGGTGTTTGGCAGAGGATAACCTCGGCCGGTTTGCAGTTTACAGCGGGAACCGTTATCTCATAATACGCACAAAATTTGAGAAATTTATCGAGGAATCTTCTGCGGTCTGATTTCTCTTTATTTGCCGTGAGTAGTTGACTTTTCGGGGCTTTAGAGTGATATATGTCATGACCTTAAAAGGTCGAAAAACCGGGAAAAGGAGGCCATGACATGAAGGAAACAAACCGGGTGGCAGGCAGCGGAAAGACCGAAATTCCGATCAGTGAAAAATATATGCTGACTGTAAGAGAGGCGTCAGAATATTTCAATATTGGAATCAAAAACATGAGAAGAATGGCGGAGGAGAATACCGGCTTCTATGCTGTTTTTTTAGGAAATCGTTATCTGATCGTCCGTAAGAAATTTGAAGAATACATGGATTCATTGACTATGGGAAAGGAGGAAGATGCAAAATGAAGAAACCATCAGCCGAGCAGAAGGATATTCTGAATCAGGAGGAGGCAATCGTATACTTCGGACTCAGCAGGAGAAAGTTCTACAAACTTCTGAAAGAGGGAAAAGACACACCTTTTATGGCGATGTACGGCAGCCGCAGGCCGATCATCCGTACTGAATTTGCAAAATATCTGGAGAAGCATCCAGAGCTAAGGAGGCGGACATAAATGTCAAAGAAACCAGGGAATCGGCGCGACTCCAAGCACCGGGTTCTCCGCCGGGGAGAATCCATCCGGGCGGACGGGAAATACCAGTTTAAATATCATGTGAACGGGAAACCACACTTTGTGTATAGTTGGCGGCTGGAGCCTACGGATAAACTTCCGGTTGGAAAGAAGCCATGTCTTTCTTTGCGGGAGTTAGAAAAACAGATCGGCTATGACCTTGATTCGCAGTTAGACCCTGTTGGGAAGAACATTACAGTGATGGAATTGGTGGAGCGCTACCTTAGAACCAAAACTGGAGTAAGGGATAGTACCCGCACAGGCTACAGAACTGTGCAGCGTACATTAGAAAAGGAACCTTTCGGCGGAAAGAAAATATCCCAGGTAAAGGTATCCGATGCGAAACTGTTCCTGATAAAGCTACAGAGTGACGGTAAAGGATACAGTTCTATTCATTCCATCAGAGGTGTGCTGCGACCTGCCTTCCAGATGGCGGTGGATGACGATGTTCTGCACAAGAACCCGTTTGGCTTTGAACTGGCTACGGTGATTGTCAACGATAGTGTAACAAGAGAGGCCATTACCAAAGAGCAGATGCGGAAGTTCCTGAAATTCATCCATGATGATAATGTTTACTGCAAGTATTATGAGGTGGTCTACATCCTGTTCCATACGGGGATGCGTATTTCTGAATTCTGCGGTCTGACGCTTAAGGACATTGATTTGGAGAACCGGATCATCAATATTGACCACCAGTTGCTCAGAACATTAGAAATGAAGTATGTGATAGAGGCCACAAAGACAAACGCGGGAACAAGGAAGCTGCCCATGACGGAAGATGTATTTCGGTGTTTTCAGGCAATTATTGAGGACAGGGAAAAACCGAGATTTGAGAAGATGGTGGATGGGCATACAGGATTCCTTTTTACAGATAAGGATGGAATGCCGCTGGTGGCAATGCATTGGGAACACCGCTTCAACCACATGGTTAAACGGTACAATGATATTTTCCGGGTGCAAATGCCGAACATCACACCCTACGTCTGCCACCATACTTACTGCAGCAACATGGCGAAGTCCGGCATGAATCCAAAGACACTCCAATACCTGATGGGGCATTCGGACATCGGAGTGACGCTAAATACCTACACGCATCTTGGTTTGGAGGATGCTGCAGACGAATTGAAGCGGATGGAAGAACTGGCGGATGCCAGAAAAGAATTGGAGAAGGTCAAGGGAGAGAGTCCGGTTTCACAGAAAATGTTCCGGGCAATTTGAAAAATAGGCTGCGATTTGCAGCCCGTTTTTCATGAGCAAGTAGCGAAACGGATTGCGAATATCCGCTTAATCAAGGAAAGAACACATTGGCGCTCTACTTCGGCAGGGCGTTTTTTGTGTGTGGCAAAGCGAATAGTGTAGAAATCTGAATAGGAATTTAGTAAACGGTAAAACGTAAGTACCTTGACAAATATTAGACCGCTTTTGCGGCCATACTATTTATCATTTTGAAGTTTTGGGCTTCCGGATGTGCTCAGGCAGTGCTTCTGACCAGGGCAGAAGATCTTTCAGAAAACCGTTACCTGTATCATTTTCATGTTTTAGGATCTCTGTAAGGAGATACTCGAAATACTCAAATGGTTTCAGGTTATTAGCCTTTGCGGTCTCTGCTATGCTGTAGATGATTGCTGAGCTGGTTGCACCATTGACCGTATCGATCATCTCCCAGTTTTTCTTCCCAATACAGAATCCACGGATTGCACGCTCGCTGGCATTATTATCCATTGGGACATCGCCATCTTCCAGAAACACTTTCAGGTAGCGTTCCTGATTCAGGGCATAAGTAAATGCTTCTTTCATTTTCCCGCTTTTGGGGATCCTGGGCTCATTCTGTTTCAGGTACACGAAGAAAGCATCCACCAGAGGTTTGACCACCAGCTGACGCTGCACGAGCCGCTCCTATGAGGGAAGATCAGACAGCTTGCCTTCTTCACGGTATATGGCCTGTATCTGTTTCATGAGCAGATGCAGTATGGATTCCTCACGGTGCTCCTTGGGTATCACTTCCAACGCATCATGAAACTTGCGCCTGCAGTGTACCCAGCATCCGGCGATTGTCAGATCCTCCTTTTCCTTTTCCAGTGTATGATAAACCTGGTAGCCATCCGTGACACATATCCCGGAATAATCCTTCAGGAAAGATCTCGGATGGGATGTATTACGGGTCTTCTGATATTCATAAAGGATGATCTGGTGGTCCTGGTACATAAAACCGGATCGGTAGACCCACATCCAGCTTTTGCTCCCGGCAGGCCTTCCGTCTTTATTGACCAGGACAGGGGTTTCGTCAGCCTGTATCACATGGTAATCATACAGGAGCTTGTGTAGATAGTCATACATGATCCCCAGATACCTTTCTCCCAGCCGGATCATCCAGTTTGCCATGTTCTGCCTGGTGATCGCAAGCCCGTACCGTTCGAATTCTTTTTCGAGACGGTAAAGGAGAACGGCATTTACATACTTGCCATTCATGATGGCAGCACCAAGGGATGGGGAGACAAGGCTTCCGTGGAGCAGATTCCGCGGATGAGGGGCTTTTACCATATGTTCATCCGTTTTGCTGGAATAAACACCGATATGATGTTCTTCTACCTCAACTTTAGCCGGGATAAACTTATAACATCTGGAAATGGCATCAGGAAGCTGCTTCCATCCATTTTCACCGAACTCAGCTGCCAGCTCGTCGGCGCTCATGTAATGGTCAATACGGCGGATTGGAAGACCGGATAAATCAACAGCCTTTTTCCCAGCCTGTTTTTTCTTTTTCGGTGCTTTCAGTTCCAAGTCATCCGGTTCCGGTGCATCCAGATCGCAGATAGCTTCCGCCTCGTTAAAAAATACGATCCTCCCATCTACTTCCATAAAACGGATCTGTTCCGGATCAGACATCTTTTCACTGGATCTGCCAAATCTGTTTTTATTGGAAAGGACTATCTGTTCCATCATCAGCTGCATCTTGTCATTTAATGACTGTGTCTGCTCCGTCAGTTTTTCCACCTGATTCTGCAGTCCCAGGAACAGCTGAACCAATAATTCCTTATCCAGTTTATTCAGTTGTTCTTCTGTGTACTTAAATGCCATAACCGGAACTCCTGTCTTAATACTGGTTCTGATTATAACAGATTTTTCGTATTATCGCTAATTCAGGTCAGATGCCGGTTCGGCATAATGACGGTGGATAAACACCGAAATCCAGTGGATTTACACCTTTTTACCGGTTTTTATATTTTTTTATTTTCAGCATTCTGCACAAACTACATAATGCTGGGTGTTTCTTTCAGTTCTGCGATCGGATGCCGGGCAACAATCTCCAGCCCCTGCATCAGCATCCGGTACTGGTCACCTGTGATTGCCATTGCTTCATCTGCAGAACGTGGCCATCGGAATGCACCATTATCAAGCCTTTTATACATGAGGAGAAATCCGTCCCCTTCCCATAAGAGTGCCTTGATCCGGTCACTTCTTCTTCCGCAGAAAAGAAACAGGGTGTTTTTATCATATGGATCAAGATGAAACTGAAAACGTATGATCGTTGCCAGGCCATCAATCCCACGGCGGAGATCGGTGAACCCCATCGTCAGGTAGACTTTCTTAAATCCAGAAGTATCAGCGTCATTCAACATGGCTGAAAGCCTCTATAAGGTGATGGAGTATTTCAGGAGGGGCAGTGGGAAATATTTCCGCAGAAAGCCCCCTGATATTTTTGATCCTGATCACAGGTGATATCCCTACAGGGGTGTCAGGAACCGGGACACTAGCCGGTGTTACTGTTTTATTATCCGGGGCAGGAAGCTCCACAAATGTGGGAGCTGTATGCTGGAACTGTCCCAGACATGCTTCACGTACCCTGCGCAGCCGGTAATAATAATTCGCTTTTGTGATGTTGTTTTGAGTGCACCATGTTTGGACATCCATGCCTTCCGGACGGTTTTGACATTCTCTGATCTGTTCAGACCACTGCCTGAGGCGGACCTGTTGGGCAACCAAACTGGTTTGTGTAGCCATAATCGTACCTCCTGGTTATAGTCAGTCAAAAAAGTTGAGTCCTAAACTTTTTTGACCCTATAGTTTTTGTTGAGTGTAATTATGGCATGATTGGAAATCAATAAAAAGGTACTTGCGTTTTACCGTTTACGTTTGGCTGTAGCGCAACCACCGCAACATCATCAGCATTTGTTCAGCAGCGAAAG
>CAJMSZ010000044.1 GCA_905216215.1 uncultured bacterium
AAATGTCCGAAGTGATTGACCTCCTGAAGGGTCATAATATCACGTTCTTTCAACATTTCCACAAACTTTTCAAATATGTAAGCAGTTGCCCCTGCATCATCCACTGCACGGTGATGATTTTCCAGAGAAATATTCAATGCTTTCGCTACCACATCTAGTTTATATTTTGACAGAGACGGCAGAAGAATACGAGCCAGTGCTACCGTATCTACGGAAGTAAAATCCGGCTCGATTCCCATATTTCTGCAGTTCTGCTCAATAAATCCCACATCAAAGGAAGCATTGTGTGCAACCAGTGCCGCATCTCCTACAAATTCCAGGAACTTCGGAAGTACGGTTTCAATATCTCCTGCATCCATCACCATCTCATCGGTAATGGACGTAAGCTGGGTGATACGGAACGGAATTGGTCTCCTCGGATTGACAAAGGTACTGAACTTCTCCGTAATCTTTCCATGTTCTACTTTCACTGCACCAATTTCTATGATTTTATCTGCTGATGCGGAAAATCCGGTTGTCTCTATATCAAATACCACATAGGTATCATCCAGTGTCTGTTCTTTTACATTCATCGCAATTTCCGTCAGGTCATCCACCAGATATCCTTCTACTCCGTAAATAATCTTGAACGGGTCGTTCTTGTCCAGACCTTCGATATAATGATTCGCCTCAGTAAATGCCTGCACTACCCCGTGGTCTGTAATGGCAATTGCCGGATGTCCCCAGTCATGTGCCCTTTTTACCAGAGAAGCCGCATCGGATACACCGTCCATGTCACTCATCTTGGTATGACAGTGAAGTTCTACTCGTTTCTCCGGGTACTTGTCCTTTCTTCCCACACGGAAATCGGTACTCTTGCGAATCCCGGTTACAGAACCGATGGTCAATTCTCCATCGAATTTATCAATGGTCGTCACTCCCTTTACCTTCAGGAAGACCCCCATCTTAATCTCACTTAAAAGCTCCGGAAGATTCTCATTTCTTGCAAACATTTTCACGGTAATGGTGTCGGTAAAATCGGTAACCGCGAACATAATAATGGTTTTCTCATTACGGATTTCTCTCGTCTCAAAGTTGATGACCTGTCCACGAATGGTAATCTCGCCCATTTCCGTGACAACTTGCTTTAGCTCAATAGTCGGGTCATCAAAATCACGTCCATAAATCACATTCGGGTCATCGGATTTCTTCAGTGTGTAATCGCGCTTTCTGAAGAAGATATTCTCCTTCATACCTTTTTCTGAACCTTTCTTTTCTGCAAACGCAGGTTTTGCTGCCTTAGGCTGCTTTTCCTGTGCTTTCTCTTCCACCTTTTTTTCTTCCTGCTTTGCAACAGTTTTGTCCTCATCCTGATGCTTCTCCTGCAAAGAATGATTACGCTCCAGAATCGCATCTACCTCCTGCTGTATCTGCATTTCTCCCAGCTTCCTGTATTTGCTTTCCTTTACCTGTTCATACTGAATCCGGACTTCGATTGGCAGATGAAACCGCTCCTCGAAAATTTCCTCCAGATACATTTCCACCGCATCTGCCTTTCCCTTTGCCACGATACTGTCTGCCAGCGTCAGCGTCAGAATATTGCCTTCTTCAAAATGATGTTTCGCCTTCTGGAACATATTCCGTTCAATGGTACTCTCCCGTCCGATTTCCCATAAAATACTTTCCTTGTATTCCTCAAACAATACTTCCGGTGTGTACTGTCCTGATAATTGATAGGTATCGATAATAGACACAGGAATATTCATATTACGAAACAGTTGTGTCTCTATGCTTCTTTCTATATCATATAAATTCTTTTTCGGTATCAGATGACTGCTGGTAATAAATACCTTGATGTAGTCCTTTGCAGAAGTAGAGGTGACTTTCGTCACCTCTACTTCATTCAACAGCATTTGATTTTCTTCTTCCAACTCTAAAGTCGGAAATACCTCAAAAAATAATTTTGCCATGCTTACTTACTCCAGTGCTCCAACTCATCTCTAAGTACAGAAAGTAATTCCTCTTCCTTTACTTTCCTGATAATTTCTCCCTTTTTAATCAACAGACCTTCTCCGATTCCTCCCGCGATTCCAATATCCGCTTCTTTAGCTTCTCCGGGTCCGTTCACCACACAGCCCATCACAGCAACCTTGATATCCAAATCCGGGAATTCCCCTGTCATGGTTTCTACCTGATTGGCAAGACCAATCAAATCAATCTTCGTTCTTCCGCAGGTCGGACAGGAAACAACTTCTATTCCACCTTTGCGAAGTCCCAATGTTTTCAGAATCTGCTTTGCACTCTTAATCTCCTCGAGAGGGTCCCCGGTAAGAGACACACGGATGGTATCTCCGATTCCCTGATACAAGATAATTCCAAGTCCCACTGCAGATTTCAGATTGCCCGAATACAGTGTTCCCGACTCCGTAATTCCTACATGCAAAGGATAAATACACTGCTCGGATATGAGTTCATGGGCTTTTGCACACATCAGTACATCCGAAGATTTGATACTGACTACCAGATTGTCATAGCCCATATTTTCAATCATATGTACCTTGTCGAGAGCACTTTCTACAATTCCCTCTGCAGTGACACCATGGTATTTCTCCACCAGTTCTTTCTCCAATGAACCACTGTTTACACCTACACGGATGGGAATCTGATATTCCTTTGCTTTTTCCACCACTGCTCTCACACGGTCTTCCGCTCCAATGTTACCCGGATTGATTCGAATCTTATCTGCCCCATTTTCAATAGCCGCCAGAGCAAGACGATAATCGAAATGAATATCTGCCACCAGAGGAATATGGATTTGCTTCTTAATCTCCCTCAGTGCCTGTGCCGCCTCCATAGTCGGTACAGCACATCGTATAATCTCACATCCTGCCTTCTCCAGAGCCAGAATCTGAGCGACCGTTGCCTCAACATCCTCCGTCTTTGTATTCGTCATAGACTGAATCGCTACGGGGTTGCCCCCACCTATTTTCACATTTCCTATCTGAATTACCTTTGTCTCATCACGTTTCATTCTTCATTCACCTGTCTGTCTATTTTGTTTTCGTAAAAGAAAGCTGCTCTCCAAAATCCCATTCGGAAAGAACCAGTTCTTTTCCGTCTACACTGTAGTTAAATGTATCTGAAAAATATGCTGCATCTTCTATCTGTGCATCCGTCATCTTCCCAGAACCAATCTTAGCAGCTGTCTCTGTCGTCTTCTGAAAGGTAATCTGCTTTTCTTTCCGGTCCAATTCATAGGTATATTTAACACTCTTTACCTCATCATAATCCTTCCACTTCAGAACTGCACTGTCCTTCTTTCCAATCACAAGGTCAATTCCCAGTTCCTCATTCTTCCAGGTGCCCTCCAAAGGATTCCCTGCAAATCCATCCATTAGGAAAAACACCAGTACAATCAATGCCACCAAGGCTGCAATATTTCTAACGGTTCCCCTTCTGTCTTCCCAGTCTGTCCTCTTCTCTGTCTGCATAAATACTACACCCCTTTTCCTCTTTTTTTCTTCTTATACTCATTATACGGAGTTTACATCGGTGTGTCAAATACGTTTCTAATTGGAACTTATTTTCATTTATCGTTACGATTCATCCCTTTTTTCTTATTCTCCGGATGCAACTGATACAATAAGAAACAATATATACGAATCAGATTGCACAAAAGAACACAGGAAGGAGGAACCCTTATGGACTTTTCCGAAGTACTAAAAGAATTACGGGAATCAAACTGTATCACTCAGGAACAGCTTGCAAGACAGATTGATGTCTCCCGTTCCACCATTGCCGGATATGAAAGTAAAAATCGTGAACCGGATTTTGATAAATTACTGGCACTCTCAAGGCTCTTCCATGTCTCCGTAGATTATCTGCTGACCGGACAACAGAACCTTGAGTTTTCCAGACTTACTACACCACAGCCCGATGAACATATTATTGACCGGAAAGTAATCAAAATATACAAAAGTCTTGGATTCGAAGAGAAAAAAGATGTGCTGAAATACGTGGAACTGCTGGAATATAAGCATCGCCACTCTCATTAGAAGGAGCTTTCCAAGAGCTCCTTCAGCTTCTTTAACACTCCATAATAAACTTCTGTCTCCACATTGGTACATACAAAACCAAGTTTTATCTTCCCACCACTCTCTCCTGCGGGAAGCAGAGCGATTCCTTCTTTTCTCGCTACCCCCTCAAATTCCTCGACATTATATCTACTCGGAATCTCCAGTATCACATGAAATCCCGATTCATCGATCACAACCTCAGCCTCTTTTCCCCACACTTTTTCCGCCTGTTCTGCAAAGATTGTGGCTTTTGTCATATGTATCTTTCTGGACTTGCGAATCTGTCTTTCTAGATGTCCATCCCGGATAAACTGGGTCAGAGCAATCTGCTCCGCCTTGGATGCGGTCTGGTTATAGCAGTCTTTTTTCTCTTCATATGCAGAGGTCAGTTCAACAGGAAGTACCATGAAACTCATACGAATAGAAGGCAGTAAGATCTTGGAAAATGTACCCAGATACACCACACCTTTTCCACCCGCAAGACTCTGCAATGCCGGAGCAGGTTTCTGAAAATATTGAAATTCATGGTTATAATCGTCTTCTATCAGAAGAATATCCCTTCTGACCGCCTCCGCGATTAATTCGATTCTCCGTGAAACAGGCATAACTTCGCCCCAGTCTGACATCCGGGAAGGGGTAATATAATAAGTGCCCACCATGTCTTCCTTATAATCATCCGTACAATCAAATCCAAAATCCCGAAAGACCGTAATCCCCTGTTTAAAATGGGGATTGTAAAACGCAATCTTCTTTCGTTCCCGAATCAGTGGACACAGTATCTGTAGAAGACTCTGCACACCGGCCCCAATAACGATTTGTTCCGGTGTACAGATTACATTTCTGCTCTTGCGTAAATATTCACACAATACCTCGCGGAATTCCAGCTCCCCCTGTGGTTCTCCGTAAGACAGCAACCGTTCATCCTGTCTTAAGGCACTCTTCATATAACGGCTCCACAATGCAAACCGGAAGCTTTCCCGGTCTACACCGGTTGTCGCAAAATCATACGTGATTTCTTCCGCTTTTTTCCTTTCCTGTCTAACGAACAAAGTGGTTATTTCTTTCTGCTTCCTTACAATATCCGTGACATAATATCCACTTTGCGGTTTTGCCATAATATACCCTTCTGCCGCCAGAAGTAAATAAGCAGATTCCATGGTTGTTCTACTCATCTGAAGCTGTACCGAACCTTTCCGGATAGAAGGCAGTCTGGTTCCCTCCGGAATCTGTTCACTTAAAATCAATTCTTTATAATATTCATATACCTGTATATATTTTGAATCGTGCTCTTCTCTCCTCATAAACTGACCTCTAAAAAATAATTATTTTTGTATATTTTCATAATGACACTTTTCCCTTATTCTATATAAAACATTTAGAAAACGCAAGAGGAAAATACCATGGTGAAACGAATTGCTGTCATCAATGATCTTTCCGGTCTGGGAAAATGCTCCCTGACCGCTGCGATTCCGGTTCTATCTGTCATGGGAGTGCAGGCATGTCCTCTCCCTACAGCAATCCTCAGCAATCAGACCGGATATGAAAGTTACTATTATGATGATTACACAAAGCATATGGATGCTTATACAGATGAGTGGTCCAAAAGAGGACTTACTTTGGACGGAATTTACACAGGCTTTCTTGGAAGCGAACTGCAGGCGGAGAAAATCTTAAGATTTATCGATGTTTTTCAAAAACCTGACACCTTACTTCTGGTTGACCCGGTTATGGGCGACAGTGGACATACCTACGATATTTACACAGAAACCTTTGGCACACAGATGAAACGCCTGGTACAGAGAGCAGATGTCATTACCCCTAATCTGACGGAACTGTGTATTCTGACAGATACCGACTATTCATCTCTTACAGCAAGAAGCGGTGCACCGAATTACCTGGAGACCATTGCTGCCCTCGGGCAAAAGCTATTGGCACAAGGTATTAAGACTGTCATCATTACCGGAATCCTATACCAGTCTCCAACAGACAGGGAAAAACGCTACTATAATCTGGTACTGGAGGAAAATGCAGTAACTCCTATTTCTTCTGCTATCCACGGCGGAAGCTATTCCGGAACCGGAGATTTGCTCGCTTCTGTAGTCTGTGCAGGCATGGTTCGTGGAGATTCTGCCCTGGAAAGTGTCAGACGGGCCGTACATTTTCTGGAAACAGCCCTCGCAGAAACAGCGAACGAACAGATTCCTAAGAATGACGGAATCAACTTCGAACCATATTTGCAGTTACTGTTATAACAAAAACATAAATACAAAATGAAAAAGGAGATGTTGCTTATGTCATTTACAACAACAAACAAAACAGAAAGCCGCAGTCTTTCCCATCAGAAAATACTGTACCTTACCACAACCGCATTATTTGCAGCTCTCGTCTGCATCACGACTGCCTATATTTTTCACATTCCGACAGGATCAAATGGTGGCTATGTCCATGTGGGGGATGCCATTATTTATCTTGCCGCTTCCGTACTTCCCGCACCATATGCGATGCTTGCAGCCGGAATCGGTGGAGCAATGGCAGACCTTCTGACTTCACCAGTTTGGGCTCCTGCCACATTTATCATTAAAATGATTAACGTCATTCCATTTACATGTAAGAAAGATAAAATTCTTGGCACACGTAACATAATTGCTATTGTACTTTCCGGTTTTGTGACCTTCTTCGGATACTTCATTGCTGAGGGAATCTTATTCGGAACCTGGGCAGCGCTGATTCCATCCCTCCTTACCGGATGGGTTCAACCTCTGGGAAGTGCAATTGTCTACTTGATTTTAGGGGTTGCTCTTGATAAAATAAACTTCAAAACCAGACTGTTCCATAAATAGAAAATAGATGGAAATCATAGAAATATAGAAAGAGGAAACTGAAAATGGCTGATATTATTTATACTTACAATAATAATGTTTATTTCAATATCACGAACCGTTGCACCTGTAAATGCGTGTTCTGTATTCGTGATGAACATGACACTCTAGGGGAAGCAAAGGAAATGTGGCACGACCACAATCCATCCTTTGCGGAAATCAAAGAAGCTGTAGATGCATTTGACTTTAGCCCTTATAAAGAAGCAGTATTCTGCGGCTACGGAGAACCAACCTGTTCTTATGATAACCTGATTGCAACTGCAAAATATATGAAAGAGAAGAATCCACATGTTTCTCTCCGCCTGAATACCAACGGGCTCGGAGAACTTTATAACAAGAAGCCAATCGTGGAAGAGCTTGCTACTTACATTGACTCTGTTTCTATCAGTTTAAATGCACCGAACGCAGCACGTTATCAGGAAGTAACCCGTCCTTGCTATGAGAATGCATTCAAGGATATGCTGGCATTTGCAGAAAAAGCGAAAAACGCATTCAAAGAAGTGAAATTCAGCGTTGTCAGTATCATTTCTGAGCAGGAAATCGCAGAAAGCCAGAAGCTTGCCGATGAAATGGGAATTCCACTTCGCGTAAGGATATATACCTAAACACTACTTGGTTCATAGTGAATAGCAAAAAAACGTATCGTTCTGTGACAATTCCACAGTCCGATACGTTTTCTTTTTCTTATTCAACAGTTCTTACCATCTTATCCGAAAATTCCACCAATAAATACATAGGACACCAGGTACATAATCACTGCTGCCAGTAAAACTCCGCAGATAATCGCTCCCAATGCTTTTTTCCTATCCATTCCTATCAGTGCCGCCACCAGTGACCCTGTCCATGCACCGGTTCCCGGAAGCGGAATTCCAACAAACAACACCAGTCCCCAGAATTCATACTTTTCAATCTGGTCCTTTTTTCTCATGGCCTTTCTTTCCATTCTCTCTACAAAGGGACGAAGATGCTTTGTTCCCTTCATCCAGGCAAAGATTGGACAAATAAGCCAGAGAATAAGTGGAATCGGCAACAGATTTCCCACAATGCAGAGAGGAAGTGCCACACTTTCCTTCACGTTCAAAAATGCAGGACCTGCCGCCAGAAGACCTCCACGCAGTTCCAGAATAGGGAAAAGTGAAATAATAAATACCACCATTTCCTTGGTCAGCTTTCCACCTAAACTGACCACAAACCACTCAACAAGTTTTTCTGTCATATAGTTCTCCTACTTCTGCTGATATTCTGCTGCCAGCTCTTTGAATTTCGGCAGAGAATTAATAATTGTCTCATAAGCAACACAGTATGCAATACGCACATACCCCGGGCAGCCAAAAGAACTTCCGGGTACAATCAGAATGTTATATCTCTTGGCATTTTCACAGAATGCCTTCTCATCTTCAATTGGGGATTTCACAAATAAATAGAAAGCTCCCTGTGGTTTGATACATTCAAAACCACACTCCTGAAGGCCATTATAAAGAGCCTCTCTGTTTCTGTCATAATAAGAAATATCTGTCTTTTCATTCAGGCACTTGGCAACTACCTTCTGCTGAAGAGTCGGTGCATTTACAAATCCAAGAATACGATTTGCCACATTTGCCGCAGCAATTACTTTTTCACTGTCAGCCACTTCATCCGGAATAACCAGATAACCGATACGTTCACCCGGAAGAGATAAGGATTTGCTGTACGAATATCCCACAATCGTATTTGCATAATACTTTGTCAGATAAGGAACTTCCACGCCATCATAAGCAAGCTCCCTGTATGGCTCATCGGAAATCAGATAAATATCTGTCCCGTATTCTTTCTGCTTTGCTTCCATAATGGCAGCCATTTTCCGAATGGTTTCTTCTGAGTAAACCACACCCGTTGGATTATTGGGTGTGTTTACAATAACTGCTTTTGTCTTTGGTGTAATCTTAGCCTCAAATTCATCCAGTTTCGGCTGAAAATCTACGGTATTCGGTGAAATAGCAATCAACACTCCATCATAGTTATTGGTATAGCTTCTGTATTCACCGAAATACGGTGCGAAGGTAATCACTTCATCCCCAGGATTAATCAAAGTCTTTAAAATAACATTTAACCCGCCCGCAGCTCCTACAGTCATGGTAATATTTTTTCCCGAAAATGCTGTACCGAATCTTTCATTTATGGACTCTGCCACTGCCTGACGCACATCCTCATACCCTGCATTACTGTTGGTATATCCGTGGAGTACCAGAGAATCCTCTTCGTCCAGTAATTCTCGAATTGCCGTCTTTACAGCTTCCGGTGCAGGCACATTTGGATTTCCCAGACTGAAATCATATACATTTTCCGGTCCGTAAATCTTTGCAAGACGATTGCCCTCTTCAAACATTGCACGAATTGCAGAACTATTTGCCACCATACCTTCCATCTTCTTTGAAATCATACTTATCTCTCCTTTGTATATCTGTCTTTATTCCGTCTCTGCTTCCTTTATCGTTACATACCCCTTTTCTACCATAAAGACAGGATGATAAGACATCTTTGCCTTTCTGAGTCCTTCCATCCCCACATCATCTTCCCGGTTTACATACTGATATTTTCCAAGAAGTTCGTGTTCCACAAACTGCTGATTGATCATGGTGTAGGCCCCTTCTACTTCAGCAAAAGCCTTTTCAATATGCACTACAAAAGTATCCTCGTTTATGGCCTCACCTATGGTAAATGCTACAACCTCTCCGTCAATTTTCAGAATTCCACCCATCAGATGAAGTTCCTTCAAGAGGCGAAGCGAATTCATGGTAACGCACATTTCCTGATTTTTCTCCTCATCCTCTTCACATTCATTTTCAATCCGCCATTTCATCGCCATCTGAAAGCATTCCTCAACAGATGCTTCTGTCAGTGGCTCATAATCCCATCGGCCTTCAAATATTTGTTTGAATTTATTAATGTGGTTCCGCTTACTGTGAAGTTTCTTTCCAGATAATGTAGCCAGCTTTTCTGTCTCATAGACATAATCCGCCTCATCCCGGTTATATTCACACTGGAACTTTCCGGGAAACCACTGTTCCAATTGTTCAAAATGCTCTCTGGTAACCCCGTACATACAAAATGTCTCTCCTGCATTTTCGGCCTCCTGAATCAAATCCGGAATTACCGCCTTCACATCTTCATCTGTTCCCACCGGAAACGCATATCCATACCCTGCACTGTTATCACGAAATACAAGTGTATTCTTATACTGTGTAAACACAACCTGATAAAACTTTGCCCATAAATATACATTTGCAAAAGTTCTGTCACAGCTCCTTGTGGGATATTTATGGAAATAGCCCGAAATCAGCTCTGCATCGCCAAGTTCCGGTCTTCTAAAACCTTCTATCATATTTTCCTCCAACTGTTTTCTATTATTTTAATCTTATGACAAATACGGGAAGCGGGGGATTATTTCCCCGGTTATAATATGAATGAACCAGTACAAGCCATTTTCTGTTGTCCAGCTCCTTTAAAAAAGAAAGCAATGCTTCCTTCTCTTCGTACCCTGTATCTTTTCCACTGTAAATACATAAATTCAATATTCCTCCCATCTGAAGCAGCTCCATTGCCTGGCGTACTGCCTCAAGACTGGTCTCACACTTTGTTGCAATGGAATGGTCTCCTCCCGGGAGATAGCCAAAATTAAACACCACTGCCTTTACATTCTCACGGACATATTCCTTCATATGTTCATGCCCTGCCAATATGAGCTCCACCCTGTCACCGACACCTGCTTCTGCCAGTCTTTTTCCTGTATGAGCAATTGCATCTTCCTGAATATCAAAAGCATATACTTTCCCATTCTTTCCTACTCTCCGGCAGAGAAATTCTGTGTCATTCCCATTTCCTGCTGTCGCATCGACGCAAATATCTCCCTCTGCAAGATATTCCTCCAGAAAATGATGACAATATTCCGTAATCTGAAAACGATTATCCATATGTACTCCTTCGTTGGGTCACTATATCTTTATTTTTGAATTTATCTTTTGTTTCTTATTTTTTCTTCTAAATGAAAATTACCATTCATTTTACCACATACGCATCATAATGTAAATGTATGTTTTTATCAAGCTTCTTGTATATTTTTATTCTCCCATTTGTTATTTATCGCCGTGTTTTCGCTTCTATCATATCTCCAAATACTGGTGTAGGAAGTCCAAATCCCCCTGATACCTCTACAATCTGACCTGTGGTGTAGGCGGATGCATCACTTGCAAAATAGCAGACGGTTCCAGCGACCTCTTCCGGTGCACCCATTCTTCGGATAGGGGTATGTTTCAGGAAAAACTCTTGGAAATGGGTTGACAAATGTTTTTCCACTGCTTCCGTGGCTGTCATTCCCGGCAGCACAGCGTTACATCTGATATTGTCTCTTGCACACTGCACTGCAATTAATTTTGTCAGGTAATTGATTGCCGCCTTACTGGTTCCATAGGCAATCTGGGAAATGTCCGGGCATACTCCTCCAACGGATGAAATGTTAATAATACTTCCACCACCGTTTTCTGCCATGTGTGGAATCACAGCCTGAGATGGCAGAAACACGCTGGCCAGATTCAATTCCATGGTATGCATATATTCCTCATAAGAGGTCCGTTTAATATCCAAATCTTTTTCTGGATTAGAAGTTCCAAAGTTATTTACCAGAATATCTATTTTTCCTTCTGCCAAGATAACTGCTTCTATCATAGCTCCGTAACTTTCCTTCTCTGTGGCATCATGATATACCGTTTTTACTTTGCAGCCCGCCTGATTCAGCTCCTCTGCCCTTGCCTTGGCTTTCTCCATATTTCTTGCGCCAAGATAAACAACTGCGCCTTTGTCTGCTAAAGCTTTTACACAGGCGTATCCGATTCCTCTTGTTGCCGCTGTAACAACGGCTACTTTTCCATTTAATTTGTCCATAAATAAAAACTCCTTTCTGTCCTGCATTTTAGTATGAGCACAAACCCGAACCACTATGCAAAACGCTGAAAGGAGTCTTTCCTATTATTTTTCTTGTAAATTTTTCAAATAAATTCTACCTGAAAATGCGATATGCGGAAGTTCATAAAAGGTACTGTTCCTTGGGCAAATTGGACGATACAAGGGGTCTGCCACGATTATCTTTGCCGATTTCAGCGCTTCTTCCATTGCTTCCTCTCCCAGAACCTCTTCATCTTTTTCATCCAACAGGTCTTCGCACTCTTTTAACGGACACAATACGCGGACAGAACGACCGTAAGCTTTTTCTATTCCTGCTGCTAATGAGCCCATTGTGACAGGCTCACCAATCAGTGTAATTTCTGCATCCTGCTGCATGCGGTTCTGTAAATAAACAACTGGCTGTTTCACCCCTTTTGCAGTTACCAGCTCCATTGCATCTGCAATCTCTTCTGCCATCCACTGATTTGGCGTTCCAATCACATATGGTATATTACATTTTTCCCAGAGCACCTTTGCTGCCCGAAGTCCCACTGCAGACACTACCAGGTTGACATCCGCTTCCCCCGCTTTTTTCAGCGTATCCAAGTCATCTCCCATAGCCCAGGTGGATGAAACACTCCATCCATATTTCTGAAGATTCGCTTTTAAAATATCTACCTTTTCCCGAGGGCCGAAATCCAATGGTGTCACTCCAAGAAGATTGACATTACGTGAAGTGCATCTGTTCTTTTCCTGCTTTCCTGCCGGGACACTGACGAAACGTTTTGCAATTTCTTCCAATGCAATTCCCGCCCCGTATACATAATCATTCATTCCATTCGTAGGAATAGAGAATGTTGGAATTCCGGTTTCATTTTCAATCACCTGTGCGATCGCCGGAAAATCGGTTCCCGTCATAAACGGAATAGGCGAACCCGCAAGAGCAATAAATTCAGGATGCAGTTCACGGGCTGCATGTTCGATATCATTAATAAATTTCTGATCATTTCCCATAATTGCATCAATTTCCGTAAGTCCGGAGATAAAGATAAGACTGTCCTGGTCATACCAGCGAATCTCATCATGAGTATTGTAGGTAGAGTTACATCCGGATGGGTCATGCATGACGGTCATACCGCCAAGCTCATACAGTGCAGAACATACACCGGATACATCTGCCGTATAAATCGGTATAATTCGATATGATTGTCTCATAGGCAGCACTCACACCCCCATCCCTTTTGTATAACAAGTTTTTCCGTGTCTTTTTCTTCTCTATATGCATCCATCATCAGCTCTGCCGTTCTCCTGATTCCATCAAATCCATACAGACCTTCTCCCTGCACCAGATTAATAAAGTGACGGCTGCGGCTGAAATAGGCTGCCTTCTGTCCAATGGCAAGGACTTCCTCTTTCCCACCTCTTGGCAATACACGCATCTTTACCTGAATGGTTGCAATCAGTTCCAGCTCCGGTGCATGTTCCTGCAACCAGTAAAAATCTGCTTCTTCTTCCAGACTGATGCCATCCAGATAAACCGCTTTTACGCAGAATCCATGTGTCAGAAGCAGTTTCGCAAGTCCAAGTGGTCTTGGATGATACAAATAATCTAATGTAATTGGCATGTCCTTAATCATCTCTTTTGTTTCTGCCAGCGATTTCTCACATGCCTCACGCTCACATTTCAGTTCCTCTTCTGTAAGTTTCGGCAAGCCTAACGCATCAGTGAGCTGTTTTAATTGCTGCTCAATCTCATCATAATCAAAGCTGCCCGGCAGATATAAATGTGGTCTGCCAAGACGTCTTGCCTGAACCTCCATTCCATATTTTCCTGCCGGATAGCAGTCAATAAACAGCCGTCCTTTACTCATATCCAGCAGCTCATTCCAGGACTTACAGGTTGGCAATTCCCGCACGGTATAATCATATCGTTTTAGTAAACGCTTAATATCACTGTTCTCATTCAAGGCAAAATCGCTGCCAAAAACAGATACTGTTTTGTCATCCGATTCGCAGGCAGGAAGTGGGTCATACATGGCTTTTCTCAGCTTCTGATCCGGTGTCAATCCATGCTTTTGCATAATAGGATCCATAAAGCATCGGATAAAACAGATATCTGGAAAACGATGTTCTAATTCACTATAAATATAGTCCAGATTGCTTCCCACAAAATGATGCAGACAGACGGTAAACAATAACACTGCCTTGGGATGTTCCTCGCGTTTATTCAGTACATCCGTCACACCCTCAATTGTAATTTCTTCCAGATTGCTGTTTAAAAGGTTCTGTTGTTCAAGAATCACAAAAGAAAAACGGTCTGCCGCATTCATTTCTGCCGCTGTCAGAACGACGCCACGCATACAGTTATCTGCACAGACATATATCTGAACCGCTTCCGGAACCAGCATCCCTGTATGCACAATGTTCCAGTTTCCATGGACCGGTGAATTAAATTCCAGTTCTGAAGCGAAGGGAGCCGGAAAGGAAGCATCTTTGATTTTTATCACCGCGTCTTTTGAATCAATGTTTTCACCTATACGACGTAACATACTCCTTCCTCCTATATCTTTCCAGTCCCTACAGCATTCTTTTTTTCTGTCTGGCTGCCTTCGCATATGCTGTACATTTTTCTGGCAAGTACACGGTACTCCTCTGCCATATCACTGTCCGGATAGCACTCAATCAATGTCTTTTTTTGTTCCTCAGCCAATACCACCTGTTCACTGTAGGATAATGTGCCAACAACCTCTGTATGAAAATCTTCAGCCAGCTCTGCCACTTTTTCTTCTTCCCTTGGAACATTTCTGTGATTTAAAATAAATCCGCCCATTCCGGCATACCCCCGGCTTTTGAAATTCTCCACTGCCATAGCAATATTTGCAGCTGCATGGATGGCCATATTTTCCCCGGAAGTAAGGACAAATACCTTGTCAGCATAACCATTTCTCATTGGCATGGAAAATCCACCGCAGACCACATCTCCAAGTACATCATATAAAACCACATCCGGCTTATAAATCTCATATGCACCCATCTCTTTTAATTTTTCCAGTGCTGTGATAATACCGCGTCCGGCACAACCAAGTCCCGGTGTAGGGCCTCCCGCTTCCACGCAGATTACGTTGTTATAACCAATGCGGATCATATCTTCCAACCTCAGGGCCTGCTTTTTCTCATTATATAAATCCAGCACTGCCGGAACTGCTTCACCGTGCCGGAGCAAAATGGTGGAATCCGCTTTCGGGTCACAGCCGATCTGCATAACGGTAAGTCCCATCTCAGCAAGGGCCGATGCCACATTTGAAACCGTAGTGGATTTTCCGATTCCACCTTTTCCATATACTGCTATTCTAATCAATCGTTTTTTTCCTCCTCTGCCTGAGTAATGACATTGGAATATGCTGTCTTTGCAGACACTCCTTTCAAATGTCCAATTTTTCCTGACAATGCACTGATGGTGTTCTGCGGTGCATCAATGACAATACTGATAACACTGACACCCTTGGCACAATGCGGAATTCCCATTCTGCCGATAATGTACTGCCTCGCCTCATGAAAGAGGCTGTTTAATTTTTCAATGCTCTCTTCTTGTTCAACAATCACTGAAATAACGGCTACTCTGGTTTCCATACTCCAATTCCTCCTGTTTAACAGATTCTTGGCAAAAGTTCTCCACCCGGCTGTGGAAGCAGTGCCTGTGTTCCAATTTCTGTCTCCAGGATCACTCTTCCTGCCTCTTCTGCAATTACCTCGCCAATAATGGCTGCATCTGCAGAATATGGGCATTTACGCAGGGTCTCAACAATTCCTTCTGCCTCTTCTTTTGGTGCCATAATAACAAGTCTTCCTTCGCAGGCAAGATATAACGGTTCCAGTCCCAGCATGCCGCAGACTCCTTTTACTTCTGGTTTTACCGGAACCTCTTTTGCATTCAAACGAATGCCCACTTTGCTCTGTCCGGCAATTTCGTATAATACAGTTCCTACACCGCCTCTTGTGGCATCACGAATCACATGCAGATTATGTGTGGTATCCATAACTGCCTTTACTGTCCCCCACAAAGGTGCACAGTCACTGGTAACGTCTGCATCAATTCCAAAGTCTTCTCTCTCTAGAAGGATGGTACATCCGTGACGTCCGATATCTCCGGTTACAATAATCGCGTCTCCCGGTTTTGCCAGTTCTCCGCCAACATTCACGCCTTCTTCAATCTCACCCATTCCGGTGGTAGTAATAAAGACTCCATCTACCTGTCCTTTACCGGCAACCTTTGTATCACCGGATACAATATGTACACCAGCTTCTTTTGCCGTTTTTTCCATTGCGGCCGCAATTTCTTCCAGTTTTTCCATTGGAAATCCTTCTTCGATAACAAAGGCACAGGTCAGATACAATGGCTTTGCACCCATACATGCAAGGTCGTTCACTGTTCCGCAAATGGACAGCTTTCCGATATTTCCTCCCGGGAAAAATGCAGGAGATACAATAAATCCATCTGTAGAAACTGCCATCCTTCCCTTTGGCGGTACTAATACTGCCGCATCATCTTCTGTCAGATCCGAATTTGCAAAATGTGCTGCAAACACTTGATGAATCAATTCAGAGGTCTGTTTTCCACCGGCACCGTGTGCCATTGTAACTGTTTTATTTTCCATGATATTTTCCTTCTTTCTTATGAGTACTGATAATATGCAGAACATGCTCCTTCACCGGATACCATACATGCTCCGACCGGATGCTGCGGAGTGCAGCCCTTTCCAAACATTTTACAATCGGACGGTTTACATTTTCCCTGCAACACATCGCCACAGCGACAGGCTGGATTTGGTTTTCCTTCAATTTTCGGCATCTGATACTTGATACGTGCATCGAAATCCTGCCATTCTTCCTTCAGCTTCATTCCCGAAGCCGGAATCACACCCAGGCCCCGCCATTCACAGTCGCAGGCTTCCATCATCTCGTCCACAAGAACCTGTGCCTCCTTACTTCCATCCTGCGTTACTACACGCGGATAGCAGTTTACAAAAAATGATTTGCCCTCCTGAAATTTTGCAAGCGCAACTGCAATCGCTGTCATCAGTTCTTTGGCGGTAAACCCTGCCACGACACCGCTGATTCCCTCATCTGCAAGTGCTTCACACAGGTGTGTTCCAGTAATAGCATTTACATGACCGGGATATAGAAAGACATCTGCACTGTTCTTTAATGCTTCATAGGCCTGTGGCATTGTCTTATTTGCAACCAGCAGTGAGTAATTCTCCAGACCGTCCTCCTTGGCGGCTTTTACAGACAAACACCCTGCCGGTGTTGTGGTTTCAAATCCTACTGACAGAAAGGTTACTTGTTCTTCCGGATGTTCTCTAGCATATTTTTCTGCATCTGCAGGCGAATATACAATCCGAATCTTTGCCCCCTGTTCACGGGCGCCTGCCAGGCTCATCTTCGTTCCCGGCACACGGACTAAATCTCCAAAGGTACAGATAGTAACTCCTTTCTCTAATGCCAGATAGATTGCTTCATCAATAAAGCTGACCGGTGTTACACATACCGGACATCCCGGACCAGAAATCAGTTCTACCTGCTCCGGCAGCAATTTACGGATTCCCAGGCGGAAAATCTCATGGGTATGGGTGCCGCATACTTCCATAATCCGCACGGCAGGGCCATCGTAATTTTCAATGATCTCTCTGGCAGTTTTCTTTTTGTTTTCACTTTTCGCCTCTTCCATTATAAAAATTCCTCCATGAGCTGATCTGTTTCACTGTCATCTTCATCCGTAATTTTTGCAATTGCAACTCCCGCATGAACCATAACATAATCTCCCGGCTCCAGTTCATCCAGAAGCTGGGCAGAAACCTCTCTTTTTGCACC
>CAJMSZ010000045.1 GCA_905216215.1 uncultured bacterium
CATAGCCGCTACAAGCGACAGCTTGAACATCACATGGAAAATCTGACGGGCGGACCCCCCGTCAGATACCTACTCTGTGTAGTCCCTTGTAAACTGTACTTTCCAATGATATACATACCTTTCAGCATATATCCACCAACAATTGTGAAATCAGAACCTGTGGAAATGAACTGAAGTGGGTTGTTTGTTCCCTGGTTTGAAGTCACATCAAGCTGTCCGGCCTGGAGTGCCTGAAGTGCTGCTGTTGAAGATTCCACCGGATCTTCTACTACATTGATTCCTACTTCATCAAAATATCCCTGCTGCTTTGCAATTGTAACAAGGATGTTTCCACTGTTTGCTCTTCCCCAGTGAACAGTATCCACTTCTGGAGTTTCCTTGTTGTCTGTGTTGTCTGTTGTTTCCGTTTTTGTTTCTTCTTTTTTATCGTCAGATGAGCTTCCGCCGCATGCTGCAAGGCTGAAAGTCATTGCTGCTACAAGAAGAAGTGCAAGCATTCTCTTTTTCATAATCTTTCTCCTTATAATAATATTGATTTGGTTGATAGTTTATTTGCAAATAGATTTCTCTATGTTTGCACGTTTTTCATTACTGTACTTTGCGTACATGAGCTTCCACATCTTTATTGATATAACGAAGCAATTCATTTCGAAGTTTAATGGAATCCGCATCCTCAAAACGGTTTTCTCTTGTTGTCCGTTTCTCATCCGGAATCTTCACATCAAAGATGACATTACTTGGCGACTGTCCAAGCACAATGATTCGGTTCGCCAGAAGCATGGCCTCATCTACATCGTGCGTTACAAAGAATACAGTTTTCTTTTCTTCTTGCTTCTCCCAGAGTTCAAGCACCATATCCTGAAGCATGGAACGTGTTACCGCATCCAATGCCCCGAAAGGCTCATCCATGAGAAGGATCGGAGGGTCAATTCCGAAAGCACCCGCTATAGCGCATCTTTGTTTCATACCACCGGAAAGTTCTTTCGGGAATTTGCGATATACAGACTCATCAAGACCTACCGCTTTCAGTAATTCCAAAGTTCTTTCTTTCAGATGAATCTTATCCCAGTCCGGAAACTTTTTTTTCAGTGCCAGCGTAATGTTTGCGCCTGCTGTTTTCCAAGGGAACAATCCATAATCCTGAAATACGACTCCACGCTCTAAGCTTGCACCGTTTATCTTCTGCCCATCCACTGTGATTTCACCGGTTGTACACGTTTCCAGTCCGGCAATCAGCCGCAGTAACGTACTCTTTCCACATCCGGACTGTCCCAGGATACAGACAAACTCTCCACCTTCTACATCCACATTGATATCCTTCAGAATCAACTTATCACTTCCGGTATAAGCAAACGAAACATCATGGATTTTTATATCATGCATTTTGGCTCCTCCCTTTTCCATCATTTCTGCAACATGCTTATCATACAATTTTCGACAATTTTTTCATCGTACAAAAATGACAAATTCAATTTTCGCCATGTAACAATTTGCATATTTTCTATAAGTAAATCACATTTATTTGTTTTGTCTATAGTAAGTGCCATTCCTATAAATCCTCCCCTTATACAAGAAAAGAACCGGAAGATTGTTCTCTCGGTCCTTTTCTAAAGGTGGTCCTTATCTATTTTTATTCACTGCTATCCGTTCAAACTGCATGGCACGAAGCAACCTCTGACTTTCCATGTACCCTTTCTCATCCAAATGAATCAACTCATTAATCCGTGCCAGCCGGTATAATAGAGTATTTCGGTGAATCCTCATCTTGGCTGCTGCCTGCATGGTATTTCTCTCTGCTTCAAGATAATAGTAAAGCGTCTCATATAAATTACTTTTCTTTTGCTCATCTTCTTCCCGGATAAGCCGGAGTTCTTCCACTCCCCCGTCCATCTCTGCAATTTCCGCTTTCATGGAAGTCATCAGAAGCTCCTGATAAAAATATTCTATCTGATAAATATTTGTATCCGGTTCCCATTCTTCCCCAATTTCCATCAGCATTTGTACTACTTTCTCATTCTCACTCTTTTGAGAAAGCTTTGAAAATCCATTTCCAATGGCAACTTTCACATCAATGTCTAACTGCTCATAGATATCCTTACATTTTGCAATCAGGTTATCACGGTATTCCTTTCCTGAAATATCCGAAAGCAGATAATGCTGATAGATACCGTCCTCTATTTCCTGCATAACCCGGAAATTCCGGCGCAATTCTTCTCTGAATGGTTTGGATTTTCCATCATCCTTCAGTACAATCCAAAGATAATCCGGGCGTTCCTCACTCTTATGAACTGCTTGTAAACTGGTAGAAGAAATTGCACAATACTTTCCAATAATCGTTGCAATCTGTTCTGCTTTCATTCTCAATCGATGATTCTTCGGAAATGCAGTACAGACTGCTCCGATTTCCGGCAATTCAAACCGCACCTGCGTGTTTTCATGTCCTTCTACGTTCTCCATGCCAATCATACAGAGCACTTTACCAAAGGCATCTCCAATCTTCATCGGTATTTTTGTGTAAGCATATAACTGTTCCAAAGCCTCATCAGCCGGAGTTGCCAGATTGGAAAACAGTATCTTGTAACAGTTATTAATATCAATCTTTGCATCTCCTGCCTGATTATCGTATATCATCTCGATGAGTGCCGCTACTCTTGTAGAAATCTGTGCATAATCCTCTTTCGAATAATCCGTGTCAATGGAAAGATATGGAAGTCCCTTTTCCTCTGTCACAAACTGTTGGATATATGCAGCTTCCGCTCCCGTAGCATGGCAGCCGGACAAAATCATCTCCACTACACCATCTACATGATACTCATCTATAATTCTTCCTATCAATTCAATACGGTTATCGTTCGGAGTCATGATGGAACAGCCTGTAGATAAATATCTTCTTGCAATAGCTCCGTAAATATCCGGGTCATCCTCATCAATCATACGGTCCAGGGTCTTGACCCCGCTGCAGTTTTCCACGGCTACTACCACACCGCCATTTTCTTCAACCGCCTGAATTACCTTCAGACTGTCTCCTCCCATCGGGCAGCCGGTTACCAGAATTCTTGGTCGTGATTCTAACATTTTTCCCTGATGGTACTCCTCTAAAATACGGTCTGTAATCGCATCTACCACCGCAGGTGTAGTCTTAAAATCAAACCGGTACTTGGAACCAGATACGATTTTTTGAATATCACCGCCAAGCACCGGAGCAGGCTCCAGTTTCATCACTTCGCAAAGTCTGAGCAGTGACTTCCGGATTTCATTGCCGAGATGGATTGCTTCCTTTATTTTCTCCTCTGTGATAATCGTCTGAAAGAAATCTTCAAAATATTCTTTCGTCCGGATTACTTCACTTCTCCAAAACTCCATTGATACCCGGGACTGTGAATTAGGAAGTTCCATTACAAATACCGGTTTAAATTCTGCAAGCATCTCATACATTTTCTTCTTTCCATCACAGGTTGTCTCACCTATAATCAAATCGGAAAAATGAAAAAAAGGACATTTATCAGATATAGCAAATCCGTAGCTTGATTTCACCAACGGACACATACTTTTCGGCATCTTCTGCTCAGCCGCTGGAATCGTCTCATTGGAAAATGAGCAAAGCCCTACCGGAATTGCTCCTACTGCCATTGCCAGTTCTGTCGGAAAATATGCACAATACATTCCAACCACCGGCACACCTTTTTCCTTATATTCTTTAATTTCAATAAATGCCTTTCTTCGTTGCTCACCGAATTCTTCAAAAACCTCCGGTAAATCCTGAACTAATTTCATCTATTCAACCCTTCTTCCATCTGTACGGGTAAAGCTGTTCATCATCATTAAAGCCAGAAGCTCCTCTGATTTCTTTACATCTTCAATATCGTCTCCAATCAATTCCCGAATCTTCTTTAATCTATATATCAGCGTATTCCGATGAATATGCAGCACATTCGCAGTCTCTACTACGTTATGTGCACATAAAAAATACATCTTTAATGTTTCATATAACTCTGTATTTTTCTCTGCATCTTCCTGCTGGAGAATCTGAAGAGAATAATCTTTGATTCCTGCTGCCGCAAGCACCGGATATGCATAGGTGTAAACAGTCTCCGCTCTCCATTCACTTTCCCGCATCATATTATCTGCCTTGTCATACTCATCAAGAGAATCTATCCGTTTCAGCCATTTTACTTTCTTGTGGCAATTCTCAATATCCTGAAAAAGAATACTTACGCAGCACGGCACTTGTACTTCCTTTTTCAGGCGGTCCAAAATCAATTTTTCCTCTTTTTGATTCTCTATATGATAAAACAGCACCCACGTTTCTGCTTCTTCCTCCAGGATATAAACTTTATTCCATATCTCGTGAATTTTACACACCAGACCTGTCAAATCACTTTCCGGAAAATAAACCATTAAATAGCCTTTCCTGATTTCATTGGAAAGATATTCCAGATTCATTCCTTCATTTCCACAGAAAATATCATGTGTAATCAGTCTCTTTCTCATAGGAAGTAATCCTTTTGGCTGATAGCCGTGAGTTGTCCAGTAATTCGCCACAATCGGAACCAGCATATCTGCAACTGTCCCATACTCCTCCCAGACATCCGGACTTAATGCATTGAAAATAATGACACTATATCCACATAATTTTCCATTCACTTCAATCCGTTTTGCCACTGCCATATGCTGACTGCCAAACCGATAAAAATCGGGGTTTTCCTTTACTCTGCGCTTCAGCACATAATCATATGCTTTCACTGTAAATTGCTTTGTTCTTGCTTTTTGGAATTTTCTGCCCGGCATTGCACTGGAGTAGAACAGGATTTCACCATCGACATTCAAAACTAAAACGGAGGCGCCGATGAAATCACGCACTTTTTCTGTCATGCCTTCAAGACTTCTGTTTTCAAATAACGCTTCAAATGCAATTTTATAACATGCATTGACATCAATCATACTTCAAGCTTCCACCGTAATTAATATAGTTACATTTTAATAAGAAATTTTATCTTTAACATCTCAGTTTTTATTATAAAATGCACTTATTAAAAAGTCTACCGAAAGTCTAGAAATTAGATTCAAGATTTTTTTTATAAATCGTTCCATACATTGATATTAACAATAACCAAAGATCCGCTGGCCCAAAAGGGACAGTGCTGTCAATTGGTTCCATTTGACATGCCACTGCCCCTCTTCGTCTGCATTTACACTTTGCTTATTTGAAATTCTCAATTAATGATTTTACTGCAATCTCTACATTTTCCATAGAAGTAGCCAGGTTAATACGGATAAAACCGTCAAATCCTTCTCCGCCAAACCAGTCGCCAAAGTCTACTGCCAGTTTACATTTATCCAATACAATCGCCTTTACTTCTGACGGTTCTGCACACTTGCGAAGGTCTACCCAAGCCAGATAAGTACCCTCAAGTGGAGAGACTACTGCATCCGGCAACTGTTCTTTCAATGTATCTCTTAAATAGCAATAATTTTTGTAAATCTGTTCTTTAACTGCCTCATACCATTCCTCGCCGCCTACATAAGCTGCTTCTGCTGCAATATATCCAAATGGATTTCCGGCAAGCACACGGACTCCTGTTACAAATTTATCCCATTTCTCACGGAGCTTTTCATCTGCAATCATTACGATGGAATTCTGTCCTCCTGCCAGATTAAAGGTCTTGGATGGTGCTGTAATTACAATCATCATATCCTGATAATCTCCAATTGTGTAAGCGGGAATATTTTCATTTCCATCGTAGGTCAGATCCTGATGGATTTCATCAGAAATGACAAATACCCGATGCTTTCTACAGATATCAAGCACTTTCTTCAGTTCTTCCTTCTTCCATACACGTCCAACCGGATTGTGCGGAGAACACATAATGAATAATTTTACATTGTTATCCACAATCTTCTGCTCAAAATCTTCATAATCAATGGAATAAATCCCATTTTCATTTATCAGGTCACTGGTAACCAATTTTCTGTCGTTATTATTTACTGCACCAAAGAACGGATAGTATACCGGTGTCATCACAATCACGGCATCTCCCGGATTAGTCATACATTTCACTACCCAGTTAAATGCAGCAACTACTCCCGGCGAAAAACGAAGCCATTCTCTCTCCGGCTTTAAACCATGATGCTTCTCTTCCCAGTTTATAAATGCTTCATAATAGGAATCTGGAACTTTATAGTATCCTATCACACCTTGTTCCACATATTTATGAAGTGCATCTTTCACACATGCCGGTACTTCAAAATCCATATCTGCAACCCACATGGCATGAAGGTCTGTTCTGCCAAACTGTGCCTGAAGATTATCCCATTTTGAACAGTTGGTGTTTCTCCTGTCTACATATTTTAATTGTTCCATTGTATTTCCCCCTTGGTCATCTTGCTAATCGACATTATAGCACAAGATAAATCCAACGTGAACCTGTTTATTTTTATTGTTTTGTGAAAAATCTAACTTTTCCAAATTCTCTTGCAAAATAGGTCTCAATATCCTATCATATAAGTAATTATGCAATAAATATTTTTTCAAAACGCAGAGGTATTATACAAAAATACCATTAAGGTTTTTGATGGAGGTGTAAAATGACTCAGATGCAAATTAAGCCATTTAAAAAAGTATTAGTGGCAAACCGCGGCGAAATCGCAATTCGTGTGTTCAGGGCACTGAACGAACTTGGCATCACTACCGTCGGTATTTATTCAAAAGAAGACAAATACGCACTGTTTCGTGCGAAAGCCGATGAATCTTATCCACTGAATCCAAACAAAGGACCTGTGGACGCTTATTTGGACATTGAAGGTATCATCAATATTGCCAAATCTGCTAATGTAGATGCTATCCATCCGGGATATGGATTTCTTTCTGAAAATCCAGAATTTGTAGCCGCATGTGAGGCAAATGGGATTACCTTTATCGGACCTAGCAAAGAGTTAATGAACGCAATGGGAGACAAGATTTCATCAAAGCAGATGGCAATCAAGGCAGATGTTCCTATCATTCCTGGTGTGGACCATGCGCTCAAGACCGAAGAAGAAGTAATGGAAGTTGCAGCCATGGTTGGTTACCCAGTTATGCTCAAGGCATCCAACGGTGGTGGCGGACGTGGAATGCGTATTGTAAACTGCGCTGAGGACATGCCTGTCGCTTATCGTGAAGCATGTAACGAATCCAAGAAAGCTTTCGGTGATGACCAGATTTTCGTGGAGAAATATTTAAAGGGACCGAAACACATTGAGGTTCAGATTGTAGCCGATAATTATGGAAACGTTGTTCATCTGTTTGACCGTGACTGTTCTGTACAGCGTCGTCATCAGAAGGTAGTAGAATATGCTCCTGCTTTCAGCGTTCCGGAAGCAACAAGAAAGATTATTTTCGACAGTGCCGTAAGACTTACCAAATCCGTCGGCTACCGCAATGCCGGAACTTTGGAATTCCTTGTTGACCAGAATGGAAATCCTTACTTTATCGAGATGAACCCTCGTATCCAGGTAGAGCATACTGTGACAGAGCAGATTACCGGACTGGATATCGTTGCTACTCAGATTTTAATCGCAGAAGGATATCCGCTTGACAGTCCTGAAATCAACATTCCATCTCAGGAATCTGTAAAATGTACCGGATATTCTATCCAGACACGTATTACTTCAGAGGATCCATCCAATGGATTCCTTCCTGATACCGGAAAGATTACCGTATACCGTTCAAGTAATGGTAACGGAATCCGTCTTGATGGTGGTAATGCAAATGTTGGCGCAGAGATTACTCCATACTACGACAGCTTGCTCGTAAAAGTAATTTCTACAGACCGTACTTTTGACGGAGCGGTTCGCAAATCCTTGCGTGCCCTTAAGGAAATGCGTATCCGTGGTATCAAGACCAACATACCTTTCCTGGTAAATGTAGTAAATCATCCTACTTTCCGAGCGGGACAGTGCTATACAACATTTATTGAAGAAACACCACAGTTATTCGAACTTCCAAGCAGTCAGGACCGCGCAACGAAACTGATTGATTTCCTTGGACACCGTATTGTTAACGTAACACAGGGTAAGAAGCCGATTTACGAAAACCGTGTTCTTCCTGTATACGATGAAACCGCACCTGTTTACGGTGCCCGTGATGAATTTCTGAAATTAGGTGCAAAAGATTTCACCCAGAAAATTCTTCACGAAAAGAAATTATATGTAACAGACACAACCATGCGTGATGCACAGCAGTCATTGATGGCAACACGTATGAGAACGAAAGATATTGCCGGAGCCGCAAGAGCAACCAACTTATTCATGCAGAATGCTTTCTCTGTAGAATGTTGGGGCGGTGCTACTTTCGATACCTGCTATCGTTTCTTAAAGGAATCTCCATGGAAACGTCTTAGCATTTTGAGACAGCGCATGCCTAACACATTATTACAGATGTTGCTTCGTGCTTCCAATGCAGTTGGATACAGCAACTACCCGGATAATGTCGTTCAGGAATTTATCCGTGTGTCTGCCAAACATGGTATCGATGTATTCCGTATTTTCGATTCCCTGAACTGGGTAGAAAATATGAAGATGCCAATCGAAGAAGCCCTGAAAACAGGCAAGATTGTAGAAGCATCTATTTGCTACACAGGAGATATTTTAAACCCAACAGAGGATAAATATACCCTTGATTACTATGTTAAGAAAGCAAAAGAATTAGAAGCCCTCGGTATCCATACATTTGCAATTAAGGATATGGCCGGACTTCTGAAACCATATGCAGCAAAAGAACTTGTGTCTGCGTTAAAATCAGAACTGAATATTCCTATTCATTTACATACTCACGATTCTACAGGAAATGGTGTTGCTACTGTATTAATGGCAGCTGAAGCCGGTGTAGATATTGTTGACCTTGCAATTGAATCCATGAGCACCCTTACCAGCCAGCCTTCTATGAACGCTGTAGTAGAAGCGCTCCGTGGTACAGAAAGAGATACCGGACTTGCATTCGATGATTTGGAAGAATTAAGCCATTACTATGGACGTGTTCGTAAAGTATACAAATCATTTGAAAGTGAAATGAACGCTCCTAATGCCGAGATTTACAAATACGAAATCCCAGGTGGTCAGTACTCTAACCTGTTAGCACAGGTAGAAGCCATGGGCGCAAAAGACCAGTTCGAAGATATTAAAATACTCTACAAGCAAGCAAATGAACTGCTTGGAAATATTACAAAGGTTACTCCTACTTCAAAGGTAGTTGGAGATATGGCTATCTTCATGTTGAAGAATGGTCTTACAAAAGATAATATTTTCGAAGTTGGAAGGGACTTATCTTATCCAGATTCTGTTGTAGACTACTTTAAGGGTATGATCGGACAGCCTGAAGGTGGATTCAATCCGGAACTTCAGAAGATTGTCCTCAAAGGCACAGAACCAATTACAGTCCGTCCAGGTTCACTCCTTGAACCAGTAGACTTCGAAGCAATTGAAAAACACTTAAAGGAAAGCTTCGATTTGAGTCGTTTCCTTCCAAAGGATATGGAATGTAAAGCAGTCAGCTATGCACTTTATCCAAAGGTTTATGAAGAATACTGCCAGCACTTCCAGGCATTTAACGATGTTACACGTCTGGAAAGCCATGTATACTTCTATGGCCTGCGTAAAGGTGAAGAGACAACCTTAAAGATTGATGAAGGAAAAGATTTGATTATCAAGTTCCTCGAAATGTCTGATCCAGACTCAGAAGGACGCCGTACACTTTCCTTCGAAGTAAACGGTTCCGTCCGTGAGATTTCAATCCTTGATGAAAAACGTGCAGTGAAATCCGACAACAAGCTGAAAGCTGATAAGACAAACCCTGCTCACGTTGGTTCTTCTATTCCGGGAACAATCGAGAAGGTATTCGTCAAAGAAGGCGATAAGGTTGAACAGAACCAGCCACTGGTTGTTATCGAAGCAATGAAGATGGAAACAACCATCGTTGCAAAACAAGCCGGAACAATCGACAAGATTTATGTCAAAGAAAAAGACCGCGTAAGTACAGGCGACTTACTTGTTTCTTTCGAAAAACAGAACTAATTTGTCCATTGAGCAGAGGGGTTTCCCCTCGGCTCATCGGATACAGAGTATATAAGAAAAAGGTACAGCTTCCATCTAAAACCTTCGTTGAGATGAGCTGTACCTTTTCCTTATTCTCTCAGTGCATCTAATTCTGTCACGTTAACACCCATTCCGCTCAGAATCACTTTCAAATCTCTGTAACGTGTTTTCATGGACTGATATACTCCAGAATCTTTGTCCGGAATCCCCTGCATCCAGTCTTGAAGCCGTGAAAATTCTTCCACACAGATTTTCATAGTTTCTACACTATTCATTTCTTCCATCCTCTCCACCGCCTTTCCAATTCTAACTACAGTATAGCGGTTTTGTCTTTGGTTTACAATACTCACTCCAGTCCTTTTCTCAGCTTTTGACTTACGTATTGCCATACTCCCATTCGTTCTCTGACTGTTTTCCCTTTCAAGGTCTGCTCATATGCCCAGTCATCCAGAATCTTGTCTTCCTCCAGCTCATAAGACATCTCTTTTTTCTTTATCCGATTTAATTCTTCCTCTTTCCGCTCCAGTATTTGTTCCAACACATCCTCGATATTATAGTTTTCTTCCATAGAGGACTTATGCAGCTCATAGGCAAAATAGATTGCCTCTTTGTCCTCATAGTCTGTTTCTCTCACAAAATATTCCGTCAGAACATGAAATGCTTCCCATAAATTTTTCTCCCATGCCGGACAGTAACAAAAATAAAATTTTCCATCCTGCCAGTATATATATTCTGGTTCCAGAAGCAGGCAATGAATGTTCAGCATATAATCACCAAGTTCTCCCAGCACCTGTACAAACTGACGCATAAAATCTTCCATCTGTGCACTGCCCCACCCTTCACGTTCCCCTAACGCTTTCATGCTAATCTTTCCACTTATCTCATAACGATACCTGCTTTTCTCATCCATCCCCTGTCCATGTACCGGCAAAAGTCCGGAGATATGATTATTTTGAATCATTCGTATCTGGTAATCTTCTAAATATTCCTCCTCTAGCTCCACACTCATCCATGTATGTCTGAGCTCTCTTTCGTATTCTACTTTCATTCAAACTTTTCCTCTATTCTTTCTTTTAGAACTTTTAAGTTTCTTATTGCATCCTCAGGCTGTGTAATAGCAGCACTTTCTTCTACTTTCAATGACAGACTTTTCTTGCTTGCTTCCGCTTTCACTGTAACCTTCTCATCTTCAGCGATACACTCCACCTCAGCCCCTCCAAAAAATAAAGTTTTTCCACGCACCCTCTGAACGAAATAATCTTCTGCACGTCTTTGCTTTTCTTCTGAACTTACCTGCCATAATTCACTTGTAACAACTGCTGCTTCATATGCTGCGCCTGTTAAAATCCCTTTGTCATGGTAATAAAACAGTCCAAATATAACAGCCATCCACACCAGCAACACCACTGGAGCAAGGTAACTCATCTCTACAACTGTACTTCCCTTGCATTGCATTCCCATCATTCTTCCACTTACCATAACATCACTCCTGCAACACCTATCATCAGGAATGGATAGAAGGGAATCCGTTCTTTTCTATGAAGCTTCCTTCGTAGCACACCCAGCACTGTAATCAGGCTGCACACACAAAATGCCAGTGATAAAATAACCAGCAGCTTCCATGCTCCAAAACAGATTCCCAGATTCAAGATCATCCAGCTATCCCCATATCCAATCTGTTCCTTCGTCACCTTAGACAAGAGACAAAACAAAATTCCTATCACAATTCCAAGCAAGCATTCATACCATTGCAGTGGTCTTGCGAATACCTGAATTCCAATTGCCCCTGCCGTTCCAATTATTAAATATGCAATGGGAACCTCTCTTTTTCTGATATCCCATAACATTCCTGTAAACAAAAATAGTCCCACTCCTATTTCCCACATTTCGAACAAGCCGCCTTTCCTTTTACTTCGCTCACCGGTACTCTATATATCTTTCGTTTTAACCCAGAGCATATCTTGGTGCAATGATATCGATTCCCATAATCAGTAATATAAACCTGCGCAGATGACATATTTTTTCCCGTACATAATGGACATTTCCGATACTTTTCTCCATCCTTATTGCGCAAGCTTTCCAGGGCTTCACCACTCACACTGCGAACAGACGGCTCTAAATAACTGCAATTATAGTTTAAATGATATACAAGACCCGTTTCCGTAATATATACCATCTGCTGACTCCCGTTATCATCAAACAGCTCTTTTGCATACCCCGTCCATCCTTTGATTCTCATTTTTTCCTTATATTTCATAAGTCCCGTTCTAAAAAAGGGAAATGGCAGCTTCATCTGATACTCCACAGTCAATTCATAAATCCCAATTCCCGGAATCGAATAGGATTTCGCGCAGGACAGTCCTCTCGCACCTTGAACGACAATACTTCTGTCCAGTTTTTCTCCCCCTATAGCAGTAACCAGCATATTTTCCATCTGAGAAGAAATCAGAATATCCGATTCATACGCAGATTCTGCCAACTTCTTACCTGTCTCCTGCATTCCGCATCGTATAACAGACTGAATTGTTCTGATTTCCAGCATCCATATAAGACACAGTGCTGCATAAAAAAAGAAAGGAATACATATAACTGCTTCTACGGTAATACTTGCATTTTTCACCGTATGTTTTTCTGAGGCAGAATCAGATACCTTCTCCGCATACCAAGAGATACTTGTATTGCGTGAGAAATCAAACTCTACTGCCCTCCTATCACTCAAATCTGGAAAAATATTTCGTATGTTAATGTTTGTTGTGTATGTTTGAACAAAAAAGACCGTATGCGGAAAAGGCATCTGATTCCACCTCCTTTTTCTCATCCTTTAATGATATTGATAGCCCACCGTAAACTGATAGGTAATACTTCTTCTCATGGGGCACGTCATATGAAATGTAGCACCGGTGACACAGGCATCTGCACGAAAATATTCTTTTCCATAAGCCTTCCTAATATCCTGCTCCACAATGTCCAGTGCCCGCATTGTTACAAGATTTTTTTGCTTTGCCAACAATAACATCTGTAAATATCTCTCATAATTTTCACCTTCTGTCTGTTCTGTATCTTCATTTTGAATGCCATTTTCTTTCATAGAAAACAGATTTTCCAATGATAGATGCCAGGTTTCATCACTTTTCATCAAAGGCACTCTGCCTCCGTCAAGCAATGTCTTCACATCCACCATTCCCTCTCCATAAGCCCAGGTTAGCAGTAGTGCATGTTTGACCAGTGGCACAATTTCCGGAGATATCAGAAGTGCACATAGCGTACCTGCCATTGCCTCTGCTTCCATCTGTTTTTCCTGACTCGACAATAAATATGCATAATTAATTCCAAACCTTATATTACATATTTTCCTTGCCACACCCTCTAAATTTGCAGCATCACTTTCTTTTCCTTCTAATAAATATTCCACCTCATACACAAGCCCTTTCCCTGACTTTTCCTCCTCCATTATTTTCTTACGTGCATTTTCAAAATGTTCCATTGCATACAGATTGAAAAAGATGATGTCTTTGGCCTCTTCCTCTTTTACAAACAAAGTACCATATCCCTCTTGAATCTTCCTTTTGGAAGGGACATCTCTGGTATTGATTTGTCCTGATGACAATTCAAACTGTTCTGGTAACACAAGCTTAAAAAACAAATCAGATTTCATTTCTTTCAGCAATTCCAGTGGGTTCTGTTCTGACGCAAGCGTCTCTTCTTCCTCCTGAAGAACCTGGTCCATTTCTTCACTCGTCTTTATGTCTTCTTTCCCATATTCTTCTGTCAATTTTTCTTTTTCTTTCCACACTGAATAGTTGCCTATCGCACTCTCAAGCATAGAAAATCCTGTTTTCTTCTTCTGATACTCTACAGCCTGTCTGAAAAACTCCTGTCCATTTTCATCCGTCAGATACCCAATTGCAGCAATGTCCATATCCATATTTTCTGCCCCATAATAGCGCAGTCGGTTTAAAATATGTTCTTCTGACACTTCTCCAGATTCATAACTCTCTTCTAATGCAAATATATGGTAGTTTTCTAGCAAATCTCTCTGATATTCAGCAAATACCGATTCTGTTGCCATTGACGCATCTGCTCTTTTCTCGTTCTTTAACATTTGAATAGACGCACTCTCCAAAACCGCACCTACCAATGCCAATAACAAGAGAAAAACGAAACTCAAAAAAACAGTCAGTTCGCCCCGCACCATCTTTTTCATCTCTGTACACTCTCACTTTGGAATATAATCTGTTTCCGATATCTTGAATCTAAATACCGGCACTTTCACTGGTTATTTTTGCAAATATTGTTTCAACCAAATTGGTCAGCTGTGTTTTGAAAATCAAGACCAGCCCTATAATTACAACAAGAACTAATATCAGTTCTACTACCGACATTCCGTCCTGATTCCGAATCGTCTGTTTCATTCTCTCCCAGACATTCTTAATATTTTTCATTACACTTTTTTTCACATGTATCCCCTCTTCCTGATTAAATTTGTATGGATACAAAAGCAGGTACTATCACAATCATTAAAACCACGACCAGCATTAACAGCATCGGAAGCAGCAGCTTCGTTCCAGCCTCTTCGCCAAGCTTTTTTACCTGATTTTTCCTTTCTTCCAAAGACTGGCTTGCTTCCACCTCCAGCATTGCCCACATGCCTTTTGTTCCCTTACGCAAATTTTGTATCAACAATGCACCAAGCTTCATATATGGCATAACATCTGCCCGCTCCACAAAGTGCGCATAACATTCTGCTTCCGGAATTCCACTCTGCATTTCCTGTAAAATATAAAACATCTCTTCATACGCCCATCGTTCTCTTCCGGTCCGCTCCTTCTGTCTACGATAATCTTCTACAATCTTTTTCCATGCGTTCTTTGTACTCATCCCGGCACCTATCAATACCGTGAACTGACTGACGATTTCAGGATAATCGAACAGCATCTGCTTTTCCCGCTTCTGTTTTTTCTCCTTTTCCCTCTGCAACTCTGAATAGAGAAAAAATACACTTACCGAACTTCCAATCAGAAGCAGGGGAAGCGTCTTAGTCCCATCCACCTTTTTCCAAAGAAGTTTCTTCCCATCAAGCATTTTCGGAAGTTCCATATAAGTATCCTCGCGGCTTTCATCCTCCAGAGTCTTAATAAGACTTTCCAGTTTTTCTTTTTCACTAGATGTTTCATCCTTCTTAGCAAATACAATGATGTCTTCTGAGAAAGAAAAACTCCTTGCCTCACACTGCAGAATTGCTGTTATTGTCACTGGCACGCCCTGATTATCGGCATCAACCTTCTCTAATGCCTCTTGATTTAATTTCCCTGTAGAATCTACAACATCATATCGACTCATTTCCCACCGAATCTGAAACGGATACCCTTCCATAGAATCCGGCAGATACAAATCCTCTGTAATATGCTCAGCATCCATATTCGAGCCAAGAAGAGATACCTCCAATTCCTGCACAGCATTTGCATATAATTGCTGTAATTCTGCTTCTGTGTATGCTCGCGGTGCCACCTGAATATCCAGCGTCTCCTCTTCTTTCCCATCGATTTGCACACGATAGGTTCCCGTCTCCACACCTTGTCCATAGTCATTCCGCCTAATCCGTGTGACCGTAGAATCCGTAAACTGATTGTTCAGTTCCATTAAGAATGCAATCGTCAGTACTCCCAGAAAAACCATGCCAGCTTTTTTCAAAACGCCTTTATTTATATTAATAGAAATAATATTATTTCTTATCAGCGCATAAGTAAGAAAAGAAATCAAATATAAACTTAGACAAATCATCATATTAGGCCTCTATCTCCACAATGCCCTGCCCCAATTTCCATGCACTGAAATACACTACCAGACATATGCTCATAAAGCACTTTCCAAATAGGTTTCCATATAGCACACTCATAAACTCGGGAAAGGTGATACGCATATACGCAATAATTCCAAAAGGAATCCATGTCATGATTCGAAATTCTAGTTTTCTGGCTGCAATCATTGTCTCAATCTCTTGTTGTATTTCCGCACGCTCTCGCATATGTTTTATTGCATTTTTGAGAATAGAAATACTATCGCCACCGCTTCGCTTTGCCTGCACAAAAACAGTAACAAAGCCATCTACCTGTGACAGACCAACTCGTTCAGCAAATTCTGTCCATACTTGTTCGGCCGTAATATTAAGATTCAATTGCCTTGTCATATAGGTAAACTCCCGGACAATAACAGAACGTTCCGAATAAAGAAGCTTTAATTCCCTCTGAACTTCTTTCATCCCATTTTCCATAGAATACCCTACATTTAATTGCGCCTGCAGACTCTGAAGTGCATTCTGAAACTGCTGTTCAAACTGTCTTATTTTCTTTTGCTCCACTTCACGCAACAAATTTCTATACCATATGACACCAACAGGAATAAGAAAAATACTCATTCTTAAATCTGAATAAAATATCATGGAAAGACCGGTGACAAGGAATCCTGCCCTTACTCCTGAAATAAGCACATCCTTTTTAGGTATTTCCTGCTGCCAAAAGCTTTTCTGTGTGTGTAAGTTCTGCGACCTTCACCCATTCTCCTTTGATTCTTCCATCTTCCGTCCGCGTTTCACGAAAGGAATATAATGGCTGAATTTGGATAGTTCCATCTTCATATCCAAGTACCTCCATAATTTCTAACACCTTTCTACTCTTATCTCTCATTCTCCCCAGATGAATCAGAATATCAATCCCAGAAGCAATCTGCCTCTGAATTGCCTCAAGTGGCAGATTCATCCCCATTAACACCATTGTTTCCAGTCTGCTCAGCATATCCTTTGGGCTGTTTGCATGACCGGTACTGATAGACCCGTCATGACCCGTATTAAGTGCCTTTATATGGACTCCCTATGTTCCCATCATGCAGAAATACAATATCTTTACTTAATA
>CAJMSZ010000046.1 GCA_905216215.1 uncultured bacterium
TTTTGCATCTTCGGATAGATTTCTATATACTAATTCATTCATAACATTTACCTCGTCAAATTTCGATTTTGTATTCTCATTCTAAGTTCATAGTATAACACAAAATAAAGCTGACATGGTGTTCTGTCTTGTTATTTAAAGCATCGGGTGTTATGATAACCATAAAGAATATTGTACAGAATAAAATACAGAGGGATAAAAGGAGGCAGTCATGGTAGAGAGGGCCATTGAATTTGCAACGAAAGCACATGAGGGACAAGTCCGGAAAGGAACCACAAGACCGTATATTGTACATCCTTTAGAGGTGGGCAAGATAGTGGCAACGATGACAGATGACGAAGAGATTATCAGTGCTGCAATTTTACACGATACGGTGGAGGATTGCGAAGGGGTCACGGTAGAGGGACTGGCGAAGGAATTTTCAGACCGGGTTGCAAGTCTGGTGGCACAGGAAAGTGAAGATAAGTCCAAGAGCTGGTATGAGCGAAAGAGCACAACCATTGAACGCCTCAGAACTGCCTCCTATGAAGTGAAATTGATCGGTCTGGCGGACAAGCTGTCCAATATTCGAGGTATCGCGATGGACTATAAGGAAATTGGCGAAGAAGTATGGAAAAAGTTTCGTATGAAAGATAAAGATATTATTGGATGGTATTATAAAGGTATACAAGAGGCACTGAAAAGCGAATTTGCAGGGATGCCTGCTTATGAAGAGTACTGTGAATTAGTAGAAAAGACATTTGGAAAGTAGGATATAGAAGAACATGAAGAAAATTTTAATGATTGGAACAGGTGGAACGATTGCATCAAGGCAGACAGAGGCTGGGCTGGCACCGGGACTTACACCGGAGGATATTTTATCTTATATTCCGGATGTGAAGAATGTATGCGAAGTGCACACCATGCAGGTTTGTAATCTGGACAGCACCAATGTGACACCGGAACACTGGAAAATGATAGTAAAAGCAGTGGAAGACAACTATACCAAGTATGACGGATTCGTTATCTGCCATGGAACTGATACATTGGCGTATACGGCCTCTGCCCTATCCTATATGATTCAGGATTCTGCGAAACCGATTGTGGTAACTGGAGCCCAGAAGCCGATTAATATGGATGTGACGGATGCCAAGACGAATCTGTTGGACAGCTTTATTTATGCATCCGATGACGACTCACAGAATGTCAATATTGTGTTTGACGGGAAAGTAATCGTAGGAACAAGGGCTAAGAAAGAACGTGCCAAGAGCTACAACGCATTTTCCAGTATTAATTTTCCATATCCTGCGGTTATCCAGGATAATATGCTGGTGAGATATATACCAGAGGTATCTGGAAGTGGAAAAGTAAAGTTCTACTATCATATGGAGGAGAGTGTCTGTGTACTGAAGCTGATTCCAGGCATGAAGCCGGATATATTACCATACTTGTTTGAACATTATGATTGCCTTGTAATTGAGAGTTTTGGTGTGGGTGGGATTCCACACAATCTGGTAAAGGTGTTCTATGACGAGATGGAAAAGTGGGTTGCTCAGGGGAAGATGGTTGTCATGACGACACAGGTTGCCAATGAAGGAAGTAATATGACGGTCTATGAAGTGGGTAAGAAAGTCAAGCAGGACTTCAATCTGATTGAGGCATATGATATGACATTGGAATCGGTGATCACCAAGTTAATGTGGTTGCTTGGAAAATATAAGGCAGGAAGTCCGGAAATGAGAGAAGCCTTTTATAAGACGGTCAACCATGATATTCTTTTTACAAAACGTATCATAGATGAGAAGGTTGGTCATTTATGTTAGACAAAATGAAGAAATTGTCTAGTATAAGACTGCTTTTAAGGAGTTTTTATCCTTTACTTCTTAAATTCGTGGTGCTATAATTAAATAGACATGTTGTCTAAAAATTTAATAAACTAAAGGGGAAAAAAATTATGAACACAAGCCTGTTTAAAAGAGTTGGGACTTCTGTTGTTGCATTATCGCTTGTATTTTCAAGCCTTTCACCTATGAGTGTTTCAGCAAAAGATAGTTTTGAGTTTCAGCCTTCGATTACTTATTCGCAAGGCAGTTATAGCTTTGGAAAGCTTTCGCATCCTGATAAACCGGTTGCTACACCAGATGGTATTGTTGATTATCTTGGTGGCGGTAAGGTTGCTGTGCCTGGCGAAGATGGTGCTACGGGACAGGGAGATCAGGGACAGAGTTATTCCTGGGCTTCAGCTTCTTATGGTGACTGGATGTATGTTGGTACCTGCTATGCAGCAATGGGGAACACATTAAAGTATATGGATAGTGTGCTCGGTGATAAATTTGACGAAGAAGTCATGACTGCTGCTTTGAAGGCAATGTTCAATGGAACATTTTTCTATGGACATGAAAAAGCTGACGGAACACTGGATGAGGATTCTGGTGGTATTCTTGTTAAAGTAAATGTTAAAACTGGCGAGACAAAGCTTTTGATGTCAGAGTCTACAACTGGTAAGGGACCACTTTTTAGAAATGGAATCAGTTATAATGACAAGCTTTATTTTTGTGGCTCTGTTCGTGCGAAAGGACAGAAAAGCGGTCTCCCTAGTATTTACTGTGTAGATCCGAAAACAGATAATATTGAGTGTGTATATACCGGAATTACTCCTGCGGAAGCTGGAGCTGCATATCAGAAGGGTATCAGTACAGGTATCCGTGGAATGGCAGTGTTTAATGGCGAATTCATCGCAAGCTGCGTAGGTGTGGATGGACCTTATATTCTGAAATCTTCTGATCCATCAGCAGGTCAGTCTTCTTTCCAGAAGATTGCAACAAAGAGTGATTTATTTGATTATCCAGCTTATCATTTTTCAGATAGTATCTATGGCGGATCTATTTGGGAAATGGTGGAATTTAATGGAAGCTTGTATGTAGCTTTGTGTACCGGAACTCCAGATAATAAACCAGATGAACATACAATGCAGTCATTTGCAATTGTGCGCGGTGATGAACAGTCTGATGGTTCATGGAAATGGACACCGGTTGTTGGAGATAAAGCGGATGGCGCTAAATATACCTTTGGTATTGATCCAGAGCGTACTCGTGCCGGTGCATGTAATATGCTTGTTTTCGGTGATCACCTCTATATTGGAGAATATGAGGACATTGAAATCGCGCTTGAAGATGTTATCTTTAACAAGAATGTAGAGTTCTTGGCTAAGAACCTGGAACAGTCAGTTAGCCTTTACCGTATGGATAAGGATGAAAACATGGAGCTGGTAGTTGGTGATGCAACGGAGATGTTCCCGGCAGGAGGTATCTCAGGACTTGGCTCTGGATTTGGACACCACGAGAATCAGTATATCTGGCAGTCGACTGTATATGATGGAAAGATGTATTTCGGAACATTTGACAGCAGCAGTTTGCTTGAACCAATTGGACAGTTCACGAATGGGGATCTTCTGAATATGACTCCTGAACAGTGGGAATCCCAGATTCATTACATTGAAGTATTAGTTGAATTATTATTGAATAAATATCTTCCTAATACAGATCCGGGACAGCCGATCACAGCTGATCTCACAGAATCTGATGATGCAAATCAGCCAATTGCAGCTGATGATGCAGAAGCAGATGATACTGTTCAGCCGGGCAGCAATGTTGTTGAGGAGGATGTCGAAGAAGAGGCACCTGTACTTAACAGTGCTGAGACTAAAAATGAGTTGTCTTCTTACGAAATGGTACAGAAAGCAATTGCATCTGCAACGGAAAGATACAGCGATGCTCAGGCTGCTACATATTCATCAAGAAGCGATGAAAATAGTGATATCACACTTTCAGATGAACAGGTAGCTTCGTTGGTAGATGGTCTTGAAAATGGTTCCATTGTACCAAATAGCATGGATAAAGAACTTTCACAGGATTTAGTTGCTTTACTCTTTGATATGGATCCATTGTCTGTTGCTATGGATGAGCAGGGAACACAGGATTTCATCGATCTGTATTCTGAATTATATGACTATTATGGAGATTTTGATTCAGAACTTCCTGATAAGGTAAAAGAACTGTTAGATACTCTGATTACAATTACAAAAAGAGATAATCTGATCGCATTTGGTAAGATTTTACAATGCCTTTCAACTGCTCAGCGCGGATTTGACTTGTATACTTCAGCAGATGGAACGTCATTTACAGCAATTACAACCAATGGATTTGGTGATCCATACAACCACGGACTTCGTGCTTTTGCAACAGGCGATGATTGGATGGTTATTGGTACAGCCAATCCATTCTTTGGTACACAGTTGTGGAAAATGGCAGCTTCAAATGTAACGATAGATCCAGTAGATCCAACTGATCCAGAGAAGCCTGCTAAGCCGGAAAACCCAGAGAAACCGTCTAAACCATCTAAACCAGTAACTCCTACTAATACAGGAAAGAAAGTGAATGCGGTTCAGACAGGAGATATGAATAATCCAATCGTGCCATTTGCCGTAGCTGGCGGTTCACTCGTTGTAGTTCTGGGTGCAGCACTTGTGCTTCGCAAGAAAAAATACGAAATGTAACAGAATATAACATACAAAAAAGAGAAGCTCATGTGAGCTTCTCTTTTTTGGGGTTCTAGATTAATTCTCTGTTACAAATTCTCCAATCAAATCTTTGATTGCTTCCATACGTCGGTCGGTTTCATTTACCGTATCTGCACAAAGCGCTAATGCCTGTTCAATAGAAGAAACTTCCATACCTGATACCAGTTCTTTTTTATAGTGAAGTTGGTGGTCTACACTTGCCCAGAAATCCATACCAATGGTACGAATCTGAATCTCAGCACGCATGGGTTCCTTTCCATCAGAAAAATAGACGGGAACTTCCACAATCATGTGATAGCTACGGTAACCATTTTCCTTAGGATTCTTGATGTAATCTTTTATCTTTAATACCGTGATATCATCCTGAGAGGAAATAAGTTGTGCAATTGCGTAAATATCACTGATAAATGGGCAGACAACGCGGACACCGGCAACGTCATCTAAATTCTTGACAATGCTTTCAGCAGTAAAAGGAAATCCTCGCCGCTTTAGCTTTCCATAAATACTGGATGGACTTTTTACACGTGACTTGATCGAGGAAATGGGATTCCTCTTATTCGTAACCGAGAATTCATCATTCAGTACTTGAAGTTTCGTTTCAATCTGACGGATTACGCAGCGATACTTCATCATCAAGGAATTAAAAGTACTGTTGTTGCGGATAAAATCTTCGGGATTGACGGCGCTCAGCCACTGTGCTTCTAATGTTGGAGGTGAAACCTCTTCTATTATTATACTCATTGTAATAACCTCTTCTTGCTTATGATAATCATGATACAATAAACGACTTATATCAATAGTTTATCATATTCTGGGAGAGATTGGTATATTAAATTGAATGAAATCCTTTTCCGATGATCTCGCTTGTATTTGAAATCAGAATAAACGCAGAAGGATCGTTCTTCTTAATAAAATTACGAAGAAGAATTGCCTGATGGCGGTTGAGTGCTGTGAAAACAATGTACTTTTGTGCACCGGAAAAGGCACCGTGTGCATCACAGATAGTGGCGCTGCGATTTAAATCATTCACAATAAAATGACAGATCTCATCTGGCTTGTTACAGACTACATTGATATATTTGGAAAGGTTAATACTTTCAATGAAGTTGTCTACTAATAGCGAGCGGACGGTCAGACCTAAGAATGAATAAAGACCGGTCTTAATATCAAAAACAAAAAAAGCAGCTACAGTAATCAGGATATCACTGATCATCAGAGCGGGTCCAATATTCGTGCTGGAGTACTTCTTTAGGATCATAGCAAGAATGTCTGTGCCACCACTAGATGAGCCGATATTAAATAAGATTGCAGATCCAAGTGCCGGAAGAGCAATTGCATAAACTAGCTCCAACATAGGTTCAGAAGTAAATGGCTGTGACATAGGGATGATGCGTTCAAGTGCAGATAATGTCACAGAAAGCAGAATACTGCAATAGGCAGTCTTGGCAACAAAGGTTTTACCTAAAGTAAATGCACCTGCAATCAGGAGCAGCATATTGACAATAAATGAAAAGTCGCTGGCTGAAAATCGTGTTAACCTGGCAACGATAACAGCTAGACCGGTAACTCCGCCAAATGAAAAATTGTTTGTAAATTTGAAAAAATAGATTCCGACTGCCATGATCAACGTGGCGGCAGTCATTAAAATAAAATGCATGAATTTTGATTCTGACTGAAACATTTCTAGTACCAAATTCCTCTCATAAGTATTGTATAAAATCATTCCATATGCATTTTACATTGTGGCATAAGTGAAGTCAACTTTTTAGACGGGAAAACTAAAAAATGTAAAAAATGGATAAAAGAATGAAACAAAATTGTGCGGAAATACTAAATTAAAAAAAGGAGGTTTAAAAATGGATCCGTTTTTGCCGATTACAGATATTTACGCACGAGAAATTCTGGATTCAAGAGGAAATCCCACAGTGGAAGTAGAAGTTGTGGCTGGGGAACATTATCATGGGGTTGCTCAGGTTCCGTCGGGAATATCTACGGGCAGCCATGAGGCAGTGGAGCTACGTGATGGGGAAAGCCGTTATCATGGTATGGGGGTAAGGAAAGCGGTTTCCGCAGTGAATGATAAAATTGTAAGAGAAATAATGGATGTAAATGTTTTTGAACAAAAAGAAATAGATAAGATACTTTGTAAACTGGATGGGAATGAAAAAAAGAAGTCGCTTGGTGTAAATGCGATGCTTGGAGTGTCACTTGCAGTGGCCAGATGTGGAGCTGACGCAGCCGGACTTCCTCTATATCGTTACCTTGGTGGAGTGCGGGAGTACACACTTCCGATTCCCGTGATGAATCTGATTAATGGGGGAAGGCATGCGGATAATATGTTGGATTTTCAGGAGTTTCTGATACTTCCGATCGGCATGAAACGATTTGAGGATGCAATCCGGTGTGGAACAGAAGTATACCATACCTTGAAACAGATATTGGAGCAGGATGGAAAGTCAACAGCAGTTGGTGATGAGGGAGGTTTTGCACCACAGCTTCGAAGTGCAGAAGAGGCATTTCAGTATCTGGTATATGCCATTGAGGAGGCTGGCTACGAACCGGGGAGACAGGTTGTCCTCGGTATGGATGTGTCCGCAAACGGACTTTACAATATGGATTCAGGGCTTTATAAGCTGACTGGAACTGACAGAAGATTTCCAACAGAGGCAATGATAGACTATTATGAGAGCTTGTGTGAAACATTTCCTGTTCGTTCCATTGAGGATGGTTTGTGGGAAGATGACTGGCGAGGATGGCAGGAACTGACGAAAAGGCTTGGAGGCAGAGTTCAGATTGTTGGAGATGATTTCTTTGTTACAGACAAGACCAGACTGGAGAAAGGAGTCGCGGAAAAGTGCGGAAATGCAGTGCTGATTAAACCAAATCAGAGGGGAACCTTGTCGGAGACGATGGAGACGATTCAGACAGCGCGTAAGGTGGGGTATGAAATGATTGTATCTCATCGCTCCGGTGACACGGAAGATACCATCATTTCTGACATGGCAGTTGCATTTGGATGTGGACAGATAAAAGCAGGTGCACCGTGCCGGTCTGAGCGGGTAGCAAAGTACAACCGATTATTGAAAATAGAAGAAGAACTGAGCCGGGGCTGGGCCAAGTCAGCCATTTATTGACATGCGAAAACCATGGTGCTATAATCAGACAAACATATTGCTGATAGGAGGACATGGTGATGAAGCTTGGATTTATAGGATGTGGAAATATGGCAGGAGCCATTATTGGCGGTATATTGCGAAATCGTGTTTGCAATCCAGAGGAAATCATAGGGTCAGCTCTTACAGAGACCGGCAGAAAGAAAGCAGAGCAAGCTTACGGAATCCGCATGACAACGAATAATAATCAGGTGGTACAGGAAGCAGATATCATTTTTCTGTCAGTGAAGCCACAGTATTACGAAGATGTAATGAATGAAATAAAAGAAAATATTTGCGATGACAAGATATTTGTTTCTATTGCACCTGGAAAAACACTGGAATGGATGGAGTCTATTCTGGGAAAAACAGCTAAAATTGTGCGTACCATGCCAAATACTCCGGCCCTTGTAGGAGAAGGAATGACTGCTGTTTGCAGCAATTCAAAAGTTACGGCTCAGGAACTGGAAGAAGTGAAGAAGATTTTTACAGCCTGTGGGCAGGTGGAAGTAGTGTCAGAAAAATTAATGGATGTTGTTGTGGGAGTAAGTGGAAGCTCCCCGGCCTATGTATTCATGTTCATAGAAGCAATGGCAGATGCAGCCGTGGCGGGTGGAATGCCGAGAGCACAGGCATATCGTTTTGCAGCGCAGTCGGTTCTTGGCAGTTCAAAGATGGTATTAGATACAGGAAAACATCCGGGCGAACTGAAGGATATGGTCTGCTCACCGGCGGGTACAACCATTCAGGCAGTGCGTGTGCTGGAGGAACAAGGACTTCGAAGTGCAGTGTTTGAAGCCACAGATGCTTGTATTAAAAAAGCAGGTGGAATGTAAAAATTTCATAAAGCTATTTACGAACAGAGAAAGTTTCGTTAAAATAAAGGAAGATAACGAAAAGTAAAGGAGAAATGTGACATGGCAAATCCAGTTGTAACATTTGAGATGGAAAATGGAGATGTGATGAAGGTAGAGTTATATCCGGAAATCGCACCTAATACTGTAAATAATTTTATTTCTTTGGTAAATAAAGGATATTATGATGGATTGATTTTCCATCGTGTTATCCGTGGCTTTATGATTCAGGGCGGATGTCCTGACGGAACCGGAATGGGCGGACCGGGATATACGATCAAAGGAGAGTTCCTTCAGAATGGTTTCCCGAACACATTGAAGCATGAACCGGGAGTGATTTCTATGGCACGTGCTATGCACCCGGATTCAGCCGGTTCCCAGTTCTTCATCATGCATCAGAATTCTCCACACCTGGATGGAGCATACGCTGCTTTTGGTAAGATTATTGAAGGTATGGATGTGGTAAACAAGATTGCAGAGACAGCAACGGATTACAGTGACAGACCATTGGAAGAGCAGAAGATGAAGAAAGTGGTTGTGGAAACATTTGGAGAGACTTACCCGGAACCAGAACATATCTAAAGTTTCAAATGGGATATAGAATGTAGATTTTAAAAGAATGCACTGAGGTGCATTCTTTTTTACGCCCGTTACTTGCGTCAAAACTTTATATGAAGTATAATGTGTAATCAACGGAAAATCTGAGAAAGAAAAATGAAACAAAGCTTAAGGAAAGTAAATATGATTAAGACAGATAAATTGGTTTATGAATACGAAAAACATGATGAAGAAGGGCGTGTGATTGGTACCAGCCGAGCCATTGACGAACTGGATATGAATATTGAAGCGGGGCAGTTTATCGCTATTTTGGGGCATAATGGTTCTGGAAAATCTACACTTGCAAAGCACATGAACGCTATATTGGTTCCGACAGAAGGAACCATGTGGGTAGATGGGAAGGACACCTCTCAGGAGGAAAACGTATGGGATGTGCGTCAGAGTGCAGGTATGGTTTTTCAGAATCCGGATAATCAGATTATTGGATGCGTAGTAGAAGAAGATGTAGGATTTGGACCAGAGAACCTTGGAGTTCCTACAGAAGAAATCTGGCAGAGGGTAGAGGAAAGTCTGAAAAATGTCGGGATGCTGGAGTATCGTACACATTCACCAAACAAGCTGTCCGGTGGTCAGAAGCAGAGAGTGGCCATTGCTGGCGTAATGGCGATGCGCCCCAAGTGTATTGTGCTGGATGAACCAACAGCCATGCTTGACCCGAATGGAAGAAAAGAAGTTCTGCGAAGTGTGCTGGAGCTGAGAAAGCGTGAGAACATTACTGTTATTTTGATTACACATTATATGGAAGAAGTGGTAGATGCAGACTGTGTGATTGTGATGGACCATGGACACATTGTCATGCAGGGGACACCGAAAGAAGTGTTCTCGCAGGTTGATAAATTAAAGGAATATCGTCTGGATGTGCCGCAGGTGACAATCCTTGCGGATGAACTCCGAAAAAGGGGAGTAGACCTTCCAAAGGGAATTTTGAAGAAAGAAGAATTGGTGGATTTATTATGTCGATAAAACTGGAACATGTGAATTACATTTATGGACAGGGAACTGCATATGAAAAGCATGCGCTGAATGATATCAATCTGGAAATACCACATGGACAGTTTGTGGGGATTATTGGGCATACAGGGTCTGGAAAATCAACTCTGATTCAGCACCTGGATGGACTTATAAAAGCTACAAGCGGCGTAGTTTCTTTTAATGGAGAAAATATTTATGCTGAGAAGTATAATCTGAAGGCGCTTCGTAGTCAGGTAGGACTTGTATTCCAATATCCGGAGCATCAATTGTTTGAGATTGATGTAATGAGTGATGTGTGCTTTGGACCAAAGAATCAGGGATGCTCAGAGGAAGAATGTAAAGAAAGGGCAATTGAGGCTTTGCAATTAGTCGGGTTGAAGGAGAAGTATTATCATAATTCACCATTTGACCTTTCTGGTGGACAGAAAAGGAGAGTTGCTATTGCCGGTGTGCTTGCCATGAAACCGAAGGTGTTGATTCTTGATGAACCGACGGCCGGACTGGACCCGAAGGGCAGAGATGAGATTCTAGAGCAGATTGCTTATCTGCACAAATCCTGTGATATGACGGTCATTTTAGTGTCTCACAGCATGGAAGATGTTGCAAAATATGTAGACAGAATTATTGTGATGAACCGTGGAAGTGTGCTCTTTGATGATGTGCCAAAAAAGGTTTTTGAACATTATCTGGAACTGGAAAAGGTTGGACTTTCTGCGCCACAGGTAACATATATCATGCACGACTTGCGTAAAAGGGGACTGGAAGTTCCGGTTAATATTACAACCATAGAAGAAGCAACCGATGCAATTGTTGCTGCGCTTGGAAAGAAAAATGGAGAGAGGGGGCAGTAACATGATTCGAGATATTACCATAGGACAGTATTATCCATCAAATAGTAAGATTCATCAATTAGACCCTCGTGTTAAGATTGTTTGTACCTTGCTGTATTTGGTTTCCTTATTTACTTTCAGAAGTATTTTAGGATATTTACTTGCAACTTTATTTCTGGCGGTAATTATAAAAATTTCTAAAGTGCCCTTTCGGTTTATTGTAAAAGGGCTAAAACCGGTTTTGGTGTTATTAATGATTACAGTGCTTTTCAATCTGTTCCTTACTCCGGGAGGAGATGTTTTGTTGAAGGCAGGTTTTTTGAAGGTGACGGAGAAAGGTCTTACCAGTGCAGTATATATGGCATTGCGGTTGATTTATCTGATTATGGGCTCCTCCCTTATGACACTCACCACAACACCAAATTCATTGACGGATGGAATGGAAAGCTTGATGCGCCCGTTAAATAAAATCAATGTGCCTGTACATGAGATTGCTATGATGATGTCCATTGCCCTTCGGTTTATTCCGATTTTGCTGGAAGAGACGGACAAGATTATGAAGGCACAGATTGCCAGAGGAGCTGATTTGGAAAGTGGAAATCTGATTCAGAAAGCAAAGGCACTTATTCCAATTCTTGTACCGCTTTTTGTGTCCGCGTTCCGAAGAGCAAATGACCTTGCCATGGCAATGGAGGCCAGATGTTACCGTGGCGGTGAGGGCAGAACCAAGATGAAGCCGCTTGTTTATCGGAGTCAGGATTATATGGCATACGGTCTGATGACAGGCTACGTAGTTGTGACTTTTGTGTTAGGCAGATATGTTCCGTTTAAAATCTGGATTTTCTAAAACAAATTCTGGAGAGAAGCATGAGAAGAATAAAATTAATTGTTGCATATGATGGAACGAATTACTGTGGCTGGCAGATTCAGCCAAATGGAATAACGGTAGAAGAAGTGTTAAATAAAGCGATTTGTAAACTTACCAGTGAACAAATTGCGATAATCGGAGCAAGTAGAACTGATTCGGGAGTTCATTCGTTAGGAAATGTGGCGGTATTTGATACAGAAAGCCGAATCCCGGCTGAGAGGTTTGCCTATGCGCTCAATCAAAAGCTTCCAGATGATGTTGTGATTGTATCGTCGGAAGAAGTTCCGGGAAACTGGCATCCAAGATACCAGAACAGCAGAAAGGTTTATGAATATCATATTTGCAATTCTAAGGTTCCTATACCAACCCGACGTTTATATCAGAGCTTTGTAAGCTATAAACTGGATGTGGACAGGATGAGAACAGGCGCAGCATATTTGCTGGGGGAACACGATTTTGCAGGCTTTTGTTGTATTCGTACCAATGCCAAATCAACGGTTCGTACCATTTATCAATTAGATGTTAAACAAAATGGGGATGAGGTTGTAATTCATGTAGAAGGGAATGGTTTCCTCTATAACATGGTGCGTATTATTGCTGGTGTATTGATTCGCGTAGGCAGGGGGTACTATGAGCCGGAAAAGGTGAAGGAGCTGCTGGATGGAAAAGAGCGGACGAAGGAGGCAATTACCGCACCACCGCAGGGGCTTTTCCTCGTGGAAATCCAGTATGAGTCAGAAGGGCAAAGTCAGGCGGAATAAAAAGATGGATGAGAATCTGATTTCGGACTTGACAAATATTATCAGGATAGTCTAGTATAATAGCAATTGAAGAACTAAAAGCAGTGAAAAGAAGAAGTAACATCTGGAAAGGCTCAGACAGAAAGCAACCGGTTGATGAGAGGTGCAGGAAGAATCAGATGTGAATACATCTTGGAGCTTTGTACCGAACAGGAATGTCCGGAATATTCAGTTCAGATGGCTGAATCGGACTTCAGTAGGCTGCAACGGAGTGGCGGACGTTATCCCGCTATGCGAATTGCGAATGAGGTCAGCAGTAGAACTGCTGACGAATTAAGGTGGTACCACGGGAATCTCGACCCTCGTCCTTATCAATAGATAAGGTCGGGGGTTTTTATATTGCATGAAAGAAGCTGCAAAAATACGAGGAGGAAAGAAAATGGGAATTTATGAAGAACTTCAGGCGCGTGGCCTGATCGCACAGGTAACAGATGAGCCACTGATTCGTGACTTGGTAAATAATGGAAAGGCAACATTTTATATTGGATTTGACCCAACTGCGGATAGCCTTCATGTAGGACACTTTATGGCACTTTGCCTGATGAAACGTCTGCAGGAAGCCGGCAATAAACCAATCGCACTGATCGGTGGAGGAACTGCTATGATCGGAGATCCGTCAGGAAGAACGGATATGCGTAAAATGATGACCACAGAGACAATCCAGCACAACTGTGATTGCTTCAAGAAACAGATGAGTCGCTTTATTGATTTTTCGGATGGAAAGGCTTTGATGGTAAATAATGCTGACTGGCTGCTTGACCTTAATTATGTAGATGTTCTACGTGAAGTAGGAGCACATTTCAGTGTAAACCGTATGCTGACTGCAGAGTGTTACAAGCAAAGAATGGAAAAGGGTCTCAGCTTCCTTGAATTTAATTACATGATTATGCAGAGTTACGATTTCTACATGTTATACCAGAAATACGGATGTAATCTTCAGTTTGGCGGGGATGACCAGTGGAGCAACATGCTTGGCGGAACAGAACTCATTCGTCGTAAACTCGGCAAAGATGCCAGTGCCATGACCATTACACTTCTGCTGAATTCCGAAGGAAAGAAAATGGGAAAAACTCAGTCCGGTGCAGTATGGCTTGACCCGGAAAAGACTTCTCCATTTGAATTCTACCAGTACTGGAGAAATGTGGCAGATGCAGATGTGCTGAAATGCCTGCGCATGCTTACATTTCTTCCGTTGGAGCAGATTGACGAGATGGATAAATGGGAGGGTGCGCAGTTAAATACTGCTAAAGAAATTCTGGCATATGAACTGACAAAGCTTGTCCATGGAGAAGAAGAGGCAGAAAAGGCACAGAAAAGCGCGAAAGAGCTGTTCAGTGCAGGAAATGCAGCAAATATGCCAACAGAAGAACTGGCAGACGAAGATTTCGCAGATGGAGCAATCGATATTCTGTCTTTACTTGTAAAGAGCACATTGGTGGCATCTAAGTCCGAAGCGCGTCGTGCAGTGCAGCAGGGTGGTGTAGCTGTGGATGGAGAAAAAGTTTCTGACATTGCAGCAACATTTACAAAAGCAGATTTTGAAGGCGAAGGAAAGGTACTTAAAAAAGGCAAGAAAAACTTCAGAAAGATTGTTATAAAGTAAAATATATCGAAAATCACCATGAGGAGATGGAAAGATGAGTTTTAAAGAAATAAAACCGGAAGAAATGAAAGGAAATCCTTTCGATTTGATCGGAAGACAGTGGATGCTGATCAGTGCCGGAGATGAAGAAAAATGCAATACCATGACAGCAAGCTGGGGCGGCCTTGGAGTTATTTGGGGAGAACCTACTGCAACTGCATACATCAGGCAGACTCGTTATACGAAAGAATTTGTGGATAACAATGAATATTTTACTTTGTCATTCTTTGATTTCAACAAAGAAACAAGAAAGGCATTGTCTCTTTGTGGAAAAGTATCAGGTAGAGATACCGATAAAATCAAAGATGCTGGTCTTACACCATATTATGTGGATGGAACGGTTGGATTTGAAGAAGCAAATATGATTTTAATCTGTAAGAAGGTCTATGAACAGTATATGGGACCGGAAAATTTTGTCTGCAAAGAAAATATTGAGAAGTGGTATGGGGACAATGATTTCCACACTATGTATTTGGGGCAGATTGTAAAAATACTTGTAAAGGAGGAAGAGGGCTCATGCTAGAAAAAGCGACTGTGATTCTGGCATCTGCTTCTCCGAGAAGAACAGAACTTCTCAAACAGGCAGGCATTGCGCATATTATCATGCCGGCAACCTGTGACGAACAAACCTCGGCAACGCAACCAGAGCAGTATGTAATGGAACTTGCGGAAAGAAAAGCTGCTGACGTGCTGGCGTGTTATGTGAAAGACCACTCCGGTGAGTCAGTTATAGTAATCGGATCGGATACGGTGGTATCTGTAGATGGAAAGATACTTGGAAAACCGAAAACAGAGGAGGAAGCGTTTACTATGCTTTCTTCTCTGCAAAACCATACCCATCAAGTCTATACGGGTGTGGCTGTTCTGGAAAATAAAAATAGAAAAGAAACAAAAAAAGTCTTTTGTGAACGAAGTGATGTAGAAGTCTATCCGATGACAAAAGAAGAAATTCTTTCCTATATTAAGACCGGTGACTGTATGGATAAGGCAGGGGCTTATGGAGTACAGGGGCATTTTGCCATTTACATCAAAGGAATTCATGGAGATTATAATAATATCGTAGGTCTGCCAATTGCCAGACTGTATCAGGAGTTGAAACATGAATCATAACGAAAATACATGGGAGCATTTGTTGAAGATTAAAACCAGTGGACGAGATGACTCCGAGGCGGACCCCTGTCATTATCCATACGAACCGACGCCCTATTCTGTGTTAGAACGACTGGCAAATAGTGAGTATATAGGAAAAAGAAATGTGCTAATCGATTATGGCTGTGGAAAAGGCAGAGTAGATTTCTTCTTATCCTATCAGTTGCGTTGCAAAACGATTGGTGTTGAGTACGATGAAAGACTCTATAAAGCAGCACTCCGAAATAAAGAGGCAGCAGTTTCTGGGAGAACTGCCGAATTTGTACTCGCAAATGCGGAGCGTTATACGGTTCCAACAGAGGTAGACTGCTTCTATTTCTTTAATCCCTTTTCGCTGGAAATATTAAAACATGTGTTGGGGAAGATTTTGGCTTCTTATTACGAAAAGATACGGGAAATGAAGTTGTTTTTTTATTATCCATCTGATGAATATGTTTCCTGCCTGATGCAGATGGAAGAATTGGAATTCGAAGATGAGATTTCCTGCAAAGATTTGTTTGAAGGAGACAATCCAAGAGAACGGATTTTGATATTTAAGACGCTGGGAAGTTTGTGATGTCTGATACAATGACATGTAAATATGGCGTAATCAGAAAAACAGAGTATATGACAGAGGGAGCATTTGTTGGTACATTTAAGGTAATGGTAGAAAAGATGTTTCATGGAGCTGCAACCGCAAAAGGAGCACTTATCATCACTCCGGAGAAAGTGATTGTAACGCCCCGGTGCAGATAATAAGAAAGAAATCTGGTGAAGAGATACCAGTAAATTTATTAGTGGCTTCAAAAAATACCATCAGACATATAATCGAAAAAAATGTCAGAATATTCTGAATTGAAGAAATAATAAAAACAGCATTGACAATTCTGGAAAGAAGTGGTAAGATACCATTTGTCGTCAGGACAGCCACCCTCGAGTGAGCGATGATGACACCGAGATTTAAAACAAAAATAAAAAAACTGTTGACAAAGCGAAATACTTATGATATTATAAATAAGCTGTCGCTGAGACAGAAACAACGAACTTTGATAACTGAACAATAGACAACAACCTGAAAATTCTAAGAGAAATTCAGAACAGACATTTAAATGTCAACCTAAAAACAGTAAACAGGAACAGAATTGCCAAGCGATTCTGAACTGGATGCAAACACTTTTTACGAGAGTTTGATCCTGGCTCAGGATGAACGCTGGCGGCGTGCCTAACA
>CAJMSZ010000047.1 GCA_905216215.1 uncultured bacterium
TTGGCGACTGCCGCGATAACTTGAGAAACTCGCGAAGCGTGTTTCTCATAGTTTAGGCGAATGCATTAAAAAACGTTACGCACAAGAAGAATAGTTAAAAATAATTAAAAAAATTAATGAAAATGACGCCTTGTAATGCTTTTTGTAATAGGGCGTGCGATATAATGATTACACGATAGAAATTGTGTAAACAAATAGAGTAATTAATAATAGATAAGATGTATTCTTACCTATTATATGGGGAGTTATAGAGAAGACTGCAAGGGAGCGATGTGAATTGTGAGACAACGAAAAGAAAAAGATAGTAATACATTTGTGATTAAAATCGTGAATCAACAAAATGCAACCTGGCAAGGCAGTGTCACGTGGACGGAAGAACAGAAGGTGCAGAATTTTAGAAGTGCACTGGAACTGCTGAAGCTAATAAATGGAGCACTGGGAGAAAATTCCGGAGCGGAAGGAGGAAGCCATGAAAAGTAAAACGTTTAAAAGATGTATCGCTATAATGCTTTGCATGGTCATCGTGTTAAGCGGAAGCGGATACCTCTTGGCAGAAAGTTTGCAGGAAGGAACAACAGCCGGGACTGAGACTGAAGTACAGTCCGAAGAAGGAACAACAGTGGAAGAAGAACAGAATTCTACTGATGAAGGAACGGTAGAGGTTGATGTTCCGGAGGACGAAGAAGAACAGACGCAGGAGAATGCAGAAGCACCTGCGAAGGAAGAAACACCTTCAGAGACAGAAGAACAGGTGGCAGAGACACCAGCGGCAGAGACACCAGCGGAAGAGGTGGCTGGTCAGGCAACTTCCATGACAAAGGAAATCAAAGATGCGAATGGAAATGTTATCTGTACTGTAGTGGCAGACGTTCCGGAAGGCGCATTTGACGCAAAGCCTTCTGAATTGGAAATGACAGTGGACGCATTAACGAATACAGAAGAAGAGAACGTTGGAAAGCTGATTGAAGACGCATTGGCAGAAAATACATATGTTGAAAACTGTGTGATGTACCGTGTGACTTTCAAAGTAAACGGAACAGATACAGAGCCAACTAAATCAGTGGATGTGGACTTTAAAGGAACAGGGTTGCAGGTGGCAGATGCTTCCGAAGCGAATGTTTTCTACTTCGCACCTGCAAAATCTGAAAGTGGAATCAATGAAGATACTCTGGTAGAAATTCCTCAGAGAGAAGCGAAGATGCAGGAGCTTCTGAATGCAGGAACCGGAAAGACCAGAGAACAGTTAGAAGAGGAAAATGATTTTTCGGAATTGACAGTTCAGAATGGCGTTGCCAGTGAACTGAAGATGGAAGTTAGAAGAAATCGGATTTATGGATGCTATACAACAGTCGAACAACTTGTAGATAATGAGACGGAACAAGACAATACCATATCTGAAGCATCGGATGCGATTATACCGTCTGGAACGACCAGTCAGATTAGTGAGACAGAACGGGCAGCAACAACGTATACGATTCGGTTGTGGAAGAATGCAAAGAATTCAGGAAAAAAGGATAGTAAGGTAGCCACGTTAGAGAAGTTGGAAGCATCTACAGATGATGCGGGAAACCAGGTCGTGGAAGTGGATTTTTCCAATCAGAAAGTGACAACGAAATCGGATGCTGATTACGTGTTTTATGGTTGGTCAAAAGTGAACAATGCAAATATTTCATATAACGATTTCGTATATTGTGGGGATTCGAGTACGAAAATCAAATACGGTAGCACCGAGAAGACGGTCTTCACTTATGACGGAAACAATACCATAACATTTAAGGTAAGCGATTTTAATAGTAAACGAGAATTAGATTTATATGCGGTATATGCTGTGAAATCAAACCAAAGCTCTGATAAATGTGGTAAAAATAAGAATGTAGAATTCTTTGTACGATATGATGGAAAGGCACCATATGAACCTTCCGATCACAGTCAATCAGAATACAGTGGGGCAATTAAGAAAGCTACTGATGTACTCTATTATTATCAGCACATATATAATAACAGTGATGCAGTAGCCTTAAATTTAAAAAAACAGCCGACGGAGCAGGAATTAAAGAGCGTACTAAACAAAGATAAAAATTTTACAAACAAATATGGAAACTATGATAGTAGTAAATATTATATTGAGTGGTACGTATTGAAAAAAACAAGTGATACATGGCATGTGGATGGGGTTGTCCGGTATAAACAGAAATGGACATTACGATATAACGCAAACACAAATGATGTGGTTAATGATATCATTGCTGCGAAACAGTATGCCTACAATACGGATGTAACGGTTAAGAATACAGAAAATTCGAATGGCACTCAGGTAAATACGGTGCCAGTCAGAACAGGGTATACATTTATCGGTTGGAATACGAAAGCGGATGGAACGGGAACTGCATTTGTAGCAGATAATAAAATCAAGGTGCAGGATAATTACCATATCTATAAAGACTCTTCCGATACAAGTGAGACGGCAGGTGGTTCTGAAGGCGCTCGAGAGGTAACTCTGTATGCACAGTGGAGAAAAGATTATGTACCACAGGTTACTACAACGAAGAAGTTGTCTCATGAAAAGTATATCAAGAAGAATGAAGATGGTAGTTATGATCTGACATTAAATGTTTCTGGAGCCGTTGGTACAGAAGAGTATGTCAATAAGTTGGATGTTCTGTTTGTATTGGATACTTCTGGAAGTATGGACGAGAAAATGATGGATGAGGGAAGGAAGTCAACCAGATTCAAGCTTCAAAACAAGGCGGTTAAAGCCGCTGTAGAAAATCTGTCCCAAAAGAAGGGGGTAGATGCACGGTTTGCTATTGTTTCCTTTGATACTATGGCCGGAATCAATTCAAACTGGACATCTTCCGTAGTGTCATTGAACTATCCGGCGGAGACAGGGAATTATTCTGGTAAAGCATACTCTTCGTTGTTCGGTGAATACAATGTTCAAGCAGGAGGAACCAATTATCAGGAAGGTTTGACGCAAGCAAAAACATTGCTTCAAACTGCACGTCGGGATGCGACAAAAATTGTTGTGTTTGTATCCGATGGTGACCCGACGTTTTATACGGTAGATGGATATATTGAAGGAGACGGAACAACGTATGATACAGACGCAATGAATGCGGCAAAAACAGTTCTAGGCACTATGACCAATATGCAGTATTTCTATACGGTAGGGGTAGGACCACAGAATAGTTATACACATTTGACAGAGCTAAGAAAAGGTGTGCCGAGCGGAGTTACCACTAAAAACTTTGATGGAACAGATGCGAAGAAGTTAAAAGATGCGTTTGACTCAATCATAAAAGACACCACCACTCTCTTATGTACTGATGTAACAATTACAGATACGTTATCAGAGTATGTAGAACTTGTAGATAGGAATGTGGTTCCGAACGTCGTTGTAAAGGACGAAGATGGAAAGCAGATTGAACAATTAAAGGATGATGAAGGTACGGGATATGCTGTAAGCCATTTCCTAGAAGCCAAGATTCTTACTGAGGATGGAAAGACGAAGGTTCAGCTTCAGACGAAGAACGGATATAAGCTGGAAGCAGGTTATACATATTATGTAACTGTTAAGATACAGCCGACGGATAAAGCGTTTAACTATTATGTTGCTCATGATGAAATGTATCCGAGCACTGGTGATAAAAATACAGACGAATATACAGGTTCGGATAAGAAGCCAGGAAAGGATACAAGAAATAATGGTTCTTCTTCTGAACAGTCAGGATTCTATTCCAACGAAGCGGCAACTGTAACCTATACTTATAATGGAAAGACATCAACAGAGGTCTATAAGAAGCCGGTTGTTCAGGTTGAAACGATTTCGGTAGAAAAGCGTTGGGTAGGAACGATTCCAGAAAATGAGAACGTGTTTGTTGCTTTACTAAAAAATGGAAAGGTGGTTCAAGATAGTTCTAATCAGAATGCACCTAGAATTCTTACATTAAATAAGGATAATGCATGGAAAGGTAATTTTGCAGTTGCGAAGGTGACGAACGATTATACTGTTAAGGAATTAAGACAGGATGAAAGTGGAACGATTTCATACAATGGTCATAAGTATTCTGTTGTTGAGGATAAAGGAATTGTTACCATTGCAGGACTTACGTATAAGACAGTATATAGCACAGAAGATGGGAACCCGGCACGAATCATCACAAATGTCGAAAATTCTAAGAAGATTAAAATTATCAAAACAAGTACGAATAGTGATGATATCATGTTAGATGGTGCAGAATTTACATTAGTGGATTCGAATAAAAATCCAGTCATTATAGGTGAAAATACGACCAATACTTATACATCTGTGAATGGTGTTGTGTTGGAGGCTGGTTTGAATGCTGGAACATATACATTGACAGAAATTAAGGCTCCAAGTGGTTATTCAAAGTTAAAGAATCCAATTCAGATTGAAATTACTGCTACAGATGTAAAGGTGAGCGGCTCTTCCGATATGGTAACGATTGAGAAGACCACAGATACTAACGAAGAAGATATTTGGGTAATCAAGGTCAAGAATGATGCGCTTTATGACCTTCCATCAACCGGTGGAATCGGAATCTTCTGGTATACAATCGGTGGTATGCTACTGATGATGGCAGCAGCCCTGGTTTTATATAAAAGAAAATGCAGGGAGGTGCTGAATAAATAACCTATGAAAAGTTCAGCAGCTCAGCTGCAAACAAGAAAAACTAAAGAGAGGTAAAAATTGGGGAAACCCGAAGGAAAAGGAGAGAAGATTATGAAAAAAATCAAAAAAATCTTTTCAGTGTTATTAACACTGGCAATGGTGCTCGGAATGAGCATGACATCATTTGCTGCACCAGAAGCTACAGCAAAGATTACTGTAAAAAATTTGACAGCGAATGACAAAACTACATTGAAGCTTTATCAGGTTGTTAAGTTTGACGATGCAACCAGTAGTTGGGAAGTAACTGACTGGGTAAAGGCAGCTTTACAGCAGGATGATAAATTAGTAGATCTTACAACTAAACCAGCGAAAATCGACTATGCGAAATTAGCTAAAAAGTATTTACCAGCAAATCCTGATCAGAAAAAAGAAAATGTGGATGCTACTTCTTGTGATTTTGAAAATTTGGAAGTTGGTGCATATTTAATCACTGCTGGTGGAGATACAACAAGCTATACAGTAATGGGTACTGGAACTTATGATTACGATGAAAATTCAAATTTGATTAAACCTGTTTCAAAAGAGATTAGTGCAAAAGGTGAAAACTACACAGTAGTAAAAACATTACAGAACAAAAATCAGAAATTTGTTATCAAAGGCGAAACAGTTGAATTCAATATTGATACAGTATTCCCAAGTTATGCAGATGACAACACAAACAGAACATTCAGTATTACAGATACTCCTGCAGGTATGAAAGTTACTGGTGTCAGAGTATTAGTTGGTGGAACTCCAGTTGCAGAAGGTACAGATTATACAGTATCCGGATTAAATGTGAAGGATGGGGCTGTAACAGTTACATTTACAGAAGCATTTATTGGAAATAACAATGCACATGCAACAAAGACAGTTACAGTAGAGGTTACAGCAGTAGTAACAAGTGATGATGGCTCTTACAGCAACGAAGCAAGCAGTAATTATGACAGTACACCTTCAGAAGTAGTTGGAAAGTCAGGTTCTATTGAAATCGCTAAGACTACAGATGAAGAAAAAGAAGAAGACAGAAAACCTTTGACTGGAGCAAAATTCTCAGTTAGCAAAGATGGAAAAGAACTTCAGTTTGTGGAATTAAAAGAAGGCGAATATACTCTTTATACAGAAGATACTGTTATTCCGGATGGTAAAAAAGCTGTATCTGAAGTTACAGTTGGCAGCGATGGAAAAGTTTTATTGAAAGGTCTTGGCGCAGGCACATATGAAATTAAAGAAACACTTGCACCGGAAGGATATTCTATCAATAATAACATTCCTAATGCAACAATTGTAGCAGATAGTGCAGAGAATGTAACAGTTTCTGTTCCAGATAGCCAGCTTTCAGCTCTTCCAGGAACTGGTGGTATCGGTACAACAATCTTCACAATCGGTGGATGCTTAATCATGATTATTGCAGCAGCATTATTCTTTGCAAGCCGCAAAAAACAGCAGCACTAATTACCACTTTATGAATTAGAGAAAATACATAAGTGATAACAATAGTAGTCCTGGGTGGAAACCCACTCAGGACTACTGTAAAAAAAGAGTAACTACAACAACAAGGAGAGTTCGGATGAAAAAGAAAGCCAGTACAATTTTATTTGTGATGATATTTTTAGCCGGTTTGTCCTTATTGCTGTACCCATTTGTAGCAAATGAATGGAACAATTACAGGCAGAAGCGTCTCATCAGTACCTATGAAAGTCAGGTTTCCGAATTGGAAGCGGAAGGTGCGATTGACTATGAGGCGGAGTGGAAGCGGGCAGAGGCATATAATAAAGCATTGCTTCCAAGCATTTTGCCGGATTCATTTGCGATTGCAAGCGCGGCTGATGAGCCGGATAAAGAGTATATGTCTTGCTTAAATATTACCGATGATGGTATGATGGGAATAGTAGAAATTCCGAAGATTAATATCAAGCTTCCGATTTACCATACAACGGATGAAGATGTCCTTTCCAAGGCGGCAGGACATTTGGAAGGAAGTTCTCTTCCAATTGGTGGGGAGAACACCCACGCAGTCATTTCTGCACATAGAGGTCTTCCAAGTGCAGCATTATTTACAGACTTGGATAAATTGAAAGATGGAGACCATTTCCTGATTCATGTACTGGATGATACCCTTTGCTATGAGGTGGATCAGATTTCTGTAGTAGAACCGGAAGAGACGAACAGTCTTGCAGTGGAAGATGGAGAAGATTTGGTAACACTGCTTACTTGCACTCCTTATGGAGTGAATTCGCACAGACTTCTGGTGAGGGGTCACAGAGTTCCTTATGATTCGGAAGAGATTCAGGAAAAGGAAACAGGAAATACACCATTTAGTTTCCACACAAATTATCTGTTGTGGGTATTGGTTGGACTTGGTATTACAGGAATATTTATTTTGATTTTATATCGTCGTGAGCGCAAGCTTGCGAAAGCAGATAAATCGAAGGAGTAAATATGAAGAGAAAGATATCAAGTATCTTATTTGGACTCTTGTTCTTAATTGGATTTGGCGTGCTGGTTTATCCAACGGTTGCCAATCAGTGGAATACCTACCGCCAGAGCAGACTGATCAGTCATTATGAGACGGTAGTGGAAGAGATGAAGCCGGAGGACTTCACTGCTGAGTGGGAGAAAGCTTACGCATTTAACGACACTATGACACAGAATAATATTTACGGTGATGTGTTTGGCAGTGAAGAGGAAGATTTGGAAGATACCGAATACTGGAAGGTTCTGAATGTTGCAAATGATGGCGTTATGGGATATTTATCAATCCCGAAGATTAATGTGAAGCTTGCCATTTACCATGGGGTAGATGATGAAGTGCTCCAGACAGGAGTTGGTCATCTGGATGGAACGAAGCTTCCCATAGGCGGAGAGAGCACACACAGTGTGCTGGCAGCGCACAGAGGACTGCCCAGTGCCAGGTTGTTTACCGATATAGATCAGTTGGAGACGGGAGATAAGTTTTATATTCATGTGCTGGATGAAATTCTGGCATACGAGATAGACCAGATTCTTCCGATGGTAGATAAAGATGATAATGAGACTCTGGACGGTGCGCTTCAGATTGAAGAGGGCAAGGATCAGGTTACCTTATTTACCTGTACTCCATATGGTGTGAATTCACATCGTCTTCTGGTAAGAGGAACGAGAGTACCTTATACGGGAGAAGATGAAGTAAATACACTGTCTCAGTCGATGGTAAAAGCAGTTCAGAATTACTATATGCTTTATCTGATTATGGGACTTTCAGTAACATTATTGATTATCTTAATTATGAAAGTAGCTTTTGGTAAGAATCGAAACAGGGAGGAGAAGATGCATGATGAATAGGAGAGTAAAAATATTAGGCGCATGTGCCCTGACGTTGGCGGTTACACTTTCTGGTCTTGCATTGCCACGTGCGTATGCTGCAAAGGCGGTGGACGTGAACAAGAAATGCTCGATTGAATTTAATTTACAGAACAGTGTGTACGATGCTGCGACAGAAAATAAGGACGCGGAGAAGGCGGAAGATTTTGCTGAACTGAATAAACTGCCTGTACAGGTCCATTTATACCGGGTGGCAGACATCAAAGAAACGGGAGCTTATGAGGAGACGAAAGGCTTCGAAGAACTGAAGCTGGATCAGATCAGTGATAAGACAACCGCAGAGCAGTGGGCAGAGAAGGCAGCGAAAGCGAGAGAATTGATTAAGTCCGGAGTAGAGCCTGCAGCAGAGACGGCTGTGACACTGAAAGATGGCAAAGGAGAGGTGAGGGGACTGGCAACAGGAATGTATCTGATCGTTGCGGATGAAGTGAAATCTCCATATTTCACATATTCCTTTAAGGAAAGCCTGATTTCTCTTCCGAATAACTACTGGTATAACAGTCAGTCAGATGACTGGATTTACAATCTGACCAAGAATAATGCAGTCGGATTGAAACCGGACCGGGAGGAAAGAAAGGGAAACCTTGTGATTAACAAGACCTTAACTTCCTACAATGCAACGGTTGGTGGAGCGACCTTCGTATTCCATGTGAATGTGAAGAAGCTGGATGGAACGGTTACAAACAACGTATATAAGATGGAATTTGACGGAGCGGGAAATGACTCCTTCACCATTGGAGATTTGCCGGCAGGCGCGGAGGTTACTGTGACAGAAGCGTATTCCGGAGCAAGCTATAAACTGGTTTCCGATAATGACCAGAAGACAACGATTATTGCACAGGAAGAAGAAGGTAATCCGGTTTCTGTAAGTTTTGTAAATGAATACGATGGTGGACAGAACGGTGGTTCAGGTGTGGTAAACCGTTTCTATAAAGACGGAGGAACCCTGGGCTGGGAAAATGATTTGAATGCTGGGGGAGGAGCGAAATAATGATGAGTAAATTGAGTAAAAAAACGATTTGCCTCGCTGCAGCAGCAGTTGCCCTGACCGGAACTTTGGCAGTAGGAAGTGCTTATGCTTATTTCACAACTTACTCCGAGGCAAAAGGCAATGTGGTCTTCCAGATGGGTGAGACCCGGACAGAGCCACACGAAGAGGTAAAAGAAGGAAAGAAAATCGTTTCCATTGAAAATACCGGTGATTATGACTGTTACATTCGTGTGAAGGCATATGCCGGAAATAATTACAACCTGTCTTATGCAGATGGAGGTTCCGGAAAATGGTATGACGGAGGAGACGGTTACTGGTATTACAAAGACATTCTGGAAGCAGGAAGTACCAGTGAGACGGTTCTGGTCAACATTCCAAAAGAACTGCTGGAAGATATAACCGATGAAAAGGATTTGAATGTCATTGTCATTCAGGAATGTACACCAGTACAGTATGATGACAATGGAGAACCATATGCAGACTGGAATGTAACATTTGAGGACAGCAGGTCTTAGAAAGGAAGGGTGGTAGAACATGAAAAAGCAGAGAAAAAAATTTCCGAAAAAATCTATCCTGCTCCTTTCTGCATCAGCAATCCTTCTTGTGGGAAGTACCGTAGGAAGTACCCGTGCAGCGCTTACCTACTACAGTGAGAATTACGTTGCGGGAGTAGAGTTATCCAGTATCGGGGTAAGCCTTCTGGAAAATGGCGAGACGGTCAGCAGTCGTGATTATCTGGATAATGGTGAATGGCAAGGGGAAGCGGAAGGAACTTTGTTAAGTGATTTTACAGAGAAGAATGGAAAGATTGTTCCGGGAAAGAAGTATGATGAAGTTCTGAGTGTAAAGAATTCAGGAAATATTGATTCTTATGTCCGTGTGACAGTAAGAACAAGCTGGAGAGATAAAGAAGGAAAAGACGTGCCGGTGACAACACTTGACCCGTCACTGATTGATATTCATTTTCTGGAAGACAATGGATGGGTAGAGGATACGGATGCTGCAACAGCAGAGCGAAGAGTGCTTTATTTGAATCGTGTACTTGAAGCCGGTGAGACAGTGGATTTTGCAGATTCCATTCGTATCAAGCCGGAAATCCGCAATAAAATGACAGCAACAACAGAAGTGACAGATGCCGGAACAACGTATACATATGAGTATGAATACGATGGATATTCCTTCCAGGTATCAGCAGAGGTAGACGCAGTGCAGACACATAATGCGGCAGATGCAGTGAAGAGTGCCTGGGGTGTAGATATCTCTAAACTGGGCTTATAAGAGGAGGTACAAGAATATGAAAAAGAAAGTATTGTGCCTTGTCATGGCAATGGTGATGGTCGCAGGAAGTGGACTCAGCGCAAAGGCTGAAGATTATCAGGGAAAAGACAACTGGATGGCTGAATTTAACGGAAAAGAAATCACAAGTAATTTTGATTCCGAAGATTTAACAGATGAGGCGAAGAACATCCAGCCTGGCGACAGTATCACATTAAAGGTAAAGATTAAGAATTCAGATACAAGCAAGACAGACTGGTATATGACAAACCAGACAATCGAGTCTCTGGAAGATGCAAAGGAAAGCGCAAGCGGCGGTGCTTACGAATATCGTCTTTCTTATACCAGTGCAGCCGGAGAAGAGACAGAGCTTTACAATAGTGAAACAGTTGGCGGTGATGAGAATGCTGCGGATGATGAAGGTTTACATCAGGCAACCAATTCTTTGGCTGATTATTTCTACTTAGACCGTCTGGAAAATGGAGATGAAGGTGTTGTTACTCTTCAGGTAAGAGTCAATGGTGAGACCATGGGAAATGGTTATCAGCAGACACTTGCAAAGCTTCAGCAGACATTTGCTGTAGAAAAAGTTACAGAGACAACGGTTATCAACAAACCGGGTCAAAATAAACTTATCACCAATGTAGTCAAAACCGGTGATACAGCGAAGACACTTTTGTTCTGTGTTCTGGCGCTGGCAAGTGGTGTGATTCTTCTGATATTTGGTCTGATGACTATGAAAAAACGAAAAAAAGATGAGAGGGAGGCGTAGCAGTATGAAGAGAATGAAAAAAATATTTGTTGCGCTGCTCAGTTTCTCATTGGTTATGGGAATGAACGTTATGTCTGCTTCGGCAGAGGAATATACTTATACCATTACCTTACATGCTGGTGATAAGGGCGCGCTTGATGGCGTGGAAGGTGGCACAGAGACTTTGACCGGCTGTCGCGTGGGAGACAGAGTTTCCTTTGATTTGTCAAAAGTCACAGTGACGGACGATAAATATTATGTAAAAGGCGTGCGTCTCAGTGGTCGTGATAATGATGAAGTTGCACCGGCATTTTATGTAGAAGGTGATGCAGACTATGTAGTTGCTTATGGAATCAAAGGTAATACAGTTGGTTATACGGTCAACTATCAGGATGAAGATGGAAACGCATTAGAGCCGAGCACAACATTTTATGGAAACGTAGGAGATAAGCCGGTGGTGGCTTATAAATACATTAACAGATATATTCCACAGGCACTGGCTCTTACAAAGACCTTAAGTGACAATGAAGCAGAAAATGTATTTACCTTCGTATATCGTCCGGCAGACCCGGAAACGGTTACTATCATCGGGGAAGGTACAACAACGATTGTTAATGTACCTGGCACTCCGGGAACACCTGCAACTGCGGGAACAGGAACTGGTACCGGAACCGGTACTGGAACTGGAACAACCACAGAGCCGGGTACAACCACAGAACCTGGAACAGATGAGAATGTAGATGTGACAGAGCCGGATGAATTGGTTGACTTAGATGAAAATGAGACACCAGCATCTAATGTGGATTTGAATAAGCAGAATCCGACAGAAGCGAAAGGCTTCCCAATCGCTGTGGCAACGGTGATTGGAATTGGAGCACTTGCAGCGCTCATTGTGTTGATGTTGATTGTGAGAAAAAGATTGAGAACACAGTAATGTGAATATAAGTGAAAATGAGGATAGGCACTGGCGGCAGTGTCTGTCCCTTTTCCATGTAAAGGGCATTGTCAGAAAGGATACGGGTTTGGGCAAAAAGAGAAAAAAGAAACAGAAAAGAAATCCAGTGGCGGTAGCATGCAGTACGATTGGAACAATCCTATTGATTATTTTAGTTCTTGTCTGTATTCCACTTACCGTACCGCGTATGATAGGTTATAATATTTACACGGTTGTCAGTGGAAGTATGGAACCGGCCATTCCTACGGGAAGTCTGGTTTATATTAATAATATGGCACCGGAAGAGGTGCAGAAAGATGATGTGATTGCATTTTATGGGGCAACAGACGGAAGTTCGATCATTACCCATCGCGTGGTTACAAACAGTACGATTATGGGAGAATTTATTACCAAGGGGGATGCGAATGAGGAAAATGATATGAACCCTATCCCATATAGTCACTTTATCGGAAAAGTAGTCCTGTCTGTACCGAAGGTGGGCGGTCTTGCGCAGACCTTTACGAGTATGACTGGTAAGATTGCGGCAGCGAGTATGATTGTTCTGGCGATTGTCCTCCACCTGATTGCAGCAGCAGTTGGTGGGAGAGGAGAACAGGAGTAGTGAAACGTAGATTTTTAGGTAAATATGATGGCAAAAAGGAAGGCTGGTTCAGACAGTTCAAAGAACTGATTATTATTTTTGTCCTGATTGTTATAGCCTTTCATTTTGTGATTGGAGCATCCTTTGTAAAAGGAACGTCTATGAATCCGACTCTTCAGGATAAGAAGATGGTATTCTATCTGCGGATTGTGCCGGAATATAAGCGTGGGGATATTATTTCCGTGCGCATGCCATCTGGGGAGTATTATGTGAAACGAGTAGTGGCAGTTGCCGGGGATGAAGTGGACATTCGCGATGGAAAGTTCTATCTGAACGGAGTCGAGCAGGATGAACCGTATACCATGGGTGTGACCGAAACCCAGGGAACAACGGTTACTTACCCTTATGTGGTAGAGGAAGGAAGGGTATTTGTCATGGGAGATAACAGAGAGAACTCCATGGATTCAAGGACCTTCGGAACAGTGATCCGAAGCCAGATAAAAGGGAAGTTGTTGTTTTATTAAAAGGATAAAAAAGAAATAATTTTGTGACAAAAAAAGACTGGAAACAGTCTTTTTTATTTACGCGAGCAACGAGCCAAAGTCCGTGCTTGCACGAGACCTTGGAGACTGCCGCGATAACTTGAGAAACTCGCGAAGCGTGTTTCTCATAGTTTGCGAAAAATTTCGATGAAATTGCATGAAAGGATGAGGGACAGGAATATATTATACGAGGGAGGGATGACTATGAAGGAGAAGAAAATACCATGGATTCTGAAATTTCTTCTGCGAGCTATTTTAGGAGTGGGAATTATGTTGTTTGTAAATCAAGTACTTGCGGAGGAGCATGTTGCGGCTGAGGTTGCAATCAATATGTATACCATTGCAGTGGCAGGAACTCTGGGTGCACCGGGAATTTGCGCCATGTATGGGATTTTACTGTACCGGATTATGTAGTTTCATAGATTCAGGAGGATATTTTATCTTTTGTCTGTTTATCACAAAACCGATTTAAAAGGGAATTAGAGGCTGGACAAATGCCGGTAAAGGTCATATAATCTGTCTTACAAGAAAGACATGTGAGAATCAAAAACGTTTTTAGTGACAGTATAGATAGCGGTTCATTGCTAGATATAAGGCCACATCTCAAGGAATCAGATGATTCCGTTTTATGCCATTCGGCAGTTATTTCAAAGAAACTTAAAAACAAAATATGTGGACAAGTATGTCAGAAAGGAGTAACGAAAGAATAACAGATGAACTCTTAATTTGCGATTCAGAAGAAGCATATGTGAAAAGGCTTGCAGAACTCCTGCTTTTAAAGAAAGAGGTAACAGTGGGCGTGCGAACCTGCTCGTTACCAGAACATGTGGAGCATTTAATTGAAATAGGTAATGTAAAAGTTTTGTTGATAAGCGAAGTGGTTCCATATCAGGAAAGAAAGCGTGTGTTTGCAGGGAAGAGAATTGTTTTAACAAGAGAACATTGTGCTGATTTGGGAATCGAAGAAACAGAATTGAATAAGTATCAGTCTGTAAACAATATTGTGAAAATAATTGTACAGACGCTTTCGGAAAATCCATCCGGTATCTTAAGGAGAAAGAATGGACGGAAGAAAATGATAGGGGTGTACTCTCCAGTACATCGCATTGGTAAGACAACCTTTGCACTAAAAGCGGGCAAGGAACTGGCGGAAGACGAGAATGTGCTGTATTTGAATTTAGAAGCATATGCTGGTTTCGGTGGTTACTTTCAATGGGATGAGGGACAGGATTTATCCCATTTGCTTTATTATTCCAGACAGGAGAATGATATGCTTGGTGTGCGTATGGCATCTATGGTGCATCGAATGGGAAGTCTGGATTATATACTACCGATTAAGGTTTCGACAGATTTGCAGAGTATTACTACGGAGGAGTGGCAGAATTTATTTCAGCGCTTGTCGAAGGAAAGTATATATGAAACATTTCTGATTGATATTGGGGATTCAGTAGGCGACCTTATGGGATTACTGGAAATGTGCGACTGGATTTTTGTTCCTTATGCAGAAGACATTTATGCAAAAGCGAAAATGGAACAGTGGCAGTATATGCTGGAGGTGCTAAAGAAGCAGCATTTGAATCAAAGTGAGATTCGAATCAATATGGAACAGAATATGAGACAGGCTGTGGCAGAGGCAATCACGGAATTACAAAAACGGGAAGGCATGAGCTGATGTTAAGGGCAGAAGAGTTACATGAACAGATTCTTGCAAGAATGGATTTGTCAACAGAGCCTACCGACGAGAAGCTTCAGGAAATCATTCATGAAGTATTGGAGGAGCATTCCCGGGAAGAATTTATTCCTTTGAGAGAAAAAGCGGTTTTGGGAAAAGAATTGTTCAATGCTTTGCGAAAATTAGATATATTACAAGAATTGTTAGAAGATGAAACCATAACGGAAATTATGATTAATGGGGTTGAAAATATCTTTATTGAGCAAAATGGAAACATTTTCATTTCTGAAAAAAGGTTTTTATCAAAGGGGAAGCTGGAGGATATTGTACAACAAATGGTTGCTGAATGTAACCGTGTTGTCAATGAATCAACTCCGATTGTAGATGCAAGACTAAAGGATGGCTCCCGAGTGAATGTAGTATTACCGCCTGTTGCATTAAACGGACCGATTGTGACCATTCGAAAGTTCCCAAAGGAACGGATTACCATGAAGCATTTGCTAGCCTATGAGGCGCTCGGTAAAGAAGCAGCTGAATTTCTCATAAAATTGGTAAGAGCCAGATATAACATTTTTATCAGTGGCGGGACAAGTTCTGGAAAGACAACATTTTTAAATGTTTTATCGGATTATGTTCCAAAAGAGGAACGAATCATTACGATTGAGGATAACGCAGAACTTCAGATAAAAGGACTGCCCAATCTGGTAAGGTTGGAGGCGAGAAATGCCAATCTTGAGGGGGAAGGAGAAATCAGCATCCGGAACTTGATACGGTCTGCCCTGCGAATGCGGCCAGACAGAATTATCGTTGGAGAAGTTCGTGGAGAGGAAGCGATTGACATGCTTCAGGCATTTATATGTACTATATAATAATTATATATATAACGTATATAAGGATGGAAAATATA
>CAJMSZ010000048.1 GCA_905216215.1 uncultured bacterium
AATGAATGAATTAAAACAGAGTGTTGCACCGACAGCCAGAATGCAGAAGTTGGACATGGGAGCCGGAAGAAGAGCCGACGAAGAGACGGAAATTGATTTACTGGAGTTGTTTCAGGCCATGTTGCATAAGCTGTGGCTGATTATATTGTTGCTGGTGCTTGGAGCCGGAGTTGCATTTGGCGCAACGAAGCTTTTGATCACACCGATGTATACAGCTTCTTCGGAAATTTATATTTTGACAAAGACGACCAGTGTGACATCGCTGGCCGACATTCAGATGGGCGCACAGATTACCAGTGACTTTGCAGTCCTTGCAACGAGTCGTCCGGTTGTAGAGAATGTAATCAAGGAATTGGATTTAGATTATACCTATGAGCAGGTTGTAAGCATGGTTTCTACAGAGAATCCATCCAACACCCGTATTTTACGGATTAATGTGGAGAATGCAGACGCGGAGCTTGCAAAGGATATGGCAAATGCATTTGGTGAGGAGACTGCAGAGCGAGTTGCCTACATTATGACAACGGATAAGCCGAAGGTAGTGGAGGAAGCGGTCACTCCGAAGAGTCCATCGAGTCCAAGTGTAGTGAAGAATACTGTATTGGGCGGCTTGCTTGGAATGGTAATCGCAATGGGAATTATTACCATTATTTATTTGATGAATGATACTATCCAGACGGAAGAAGATGTCAGAAAATATCTGGATTTACATACCCTTGCTGCAGTGCCGATGGAAAAGAGGCGGTAAGGAATGAAGGATAAGACAAGAAAGCTTCTGAGTGTGGTACTGGTTGTTATTGCTGTTTTGTGCGCGGGATATTTGATCTGGTATTATGGTTCGGCTCTGAAGGCAAGGAAGTCCCAGGATGCCGCAAAGGATATTGCGAAGAAAGAGGAAGCACCTGTAGTGAAAGAGGAAACGGAAGAACCGGACGAGAGTGTAGAGATTCCGATTGATTTTGCTTCTTTGCAGGAGACCAATCCAGATGTTTATGCGTGGATACAGATTGATGGAACGGTCATTGATTATCCGGTCTTGCAGAGTGCGGAAGACGATTCTTATTATCTGGATCACTCATGGGAAGGGAAAAGTGCGCTGGAAGGAGCTATTTTCTCACAGGCATGTAACGCGAAAGATTTTACGGATTTTAATACGGTTCTGTATGGACATCAGATGGGAGATAAGGTGGAAACTATGTTCCACCAGTTGGGAAATTATCTGGATGCGGACTTTATGCAGTCTCATCGTGATATTGTCATCTATACCCCGGAGAATATTCGCACATACAGAGTGTTTGCGGCAGTGATTTATGATGATCGTCACCTGGTTCAGCATTATAACTATGTGATGGACAGTGAAAGACAGGATTTTATCGATTCTATTTACAATTCCAGGGATTTGAGGAATCAGTTTTGTGATGATGTGGAAGTGACAACACAGAGCCGGATTTTGTCGCTCAGTACCTGTATTGCGGCAGAACCATCACATCGATTACTTGTGGAGGCAGTGCTGGTAGATGAAAAATAAGAACAGATATATAGGACTTCTTGCAGTTATATGTGCTCTTTTGATATGTGGAGTAGGCTATACTGTCTGGAAGGATCGAAATAAGGACAACAAAAAAGAAGAGACACCTTCGTCTTCTGACAATAAGGTGGAGAATTCGGATACTGTTGTAGTGGATGGTGTGGAATATCAGTTGAATACCAATATCCAGACGGTTCTTTTTATGGGAATTGACAAAGAAGCAAAGAGTGATATGGGAGACCGGGCAGGAGAAAATGGACAGAGTGACAGTTTAAATCTGCTTATTGCTGACAGGGAAACAAAGAAAGCACAGATTTTGCAGATTTCCCGCGATTCTATGGTGGATATTGATATTTATTCTGCTTCCGGGGAAAAGATGATGTCAGAACCGGGACAGATAGCACTTCAGTATGCCTATGGGGATGGAGAAGAAGAAAGCTGTCGTCTTACCGCAGGTAAGGTTTCCGAGCTTTTGTACGGTGTAAGTGTGGATTCCTACCTATCTCTGACTATGGAAGGCATGGTGAAAGCGGCAGATGCTATTGGCGGTGTTACGTTAACTGTACCTGAAGATTATACCTGGATTGATCCCGCATTTACAAAGGGCGCCACTTTGACCCTGGATGGAGAAATGGTGGAGAAGTATGTTCGCGCCAGAGATATTGAGGTGTTGGACAGCAATGTTTCACGAATGGAGCGTCAGTCTCAGTTTATGGGGGCGTTGATTGAAAAGCTGCAAAGTATCAATGGGACAGGCAATTACCTGAGTCTTTATCAGCAGATGGAGCCATATATGGTAACCAACATGACGGCTGATGAGATGAAAGCTTTGTCGGAATATGAGATTGACACAAACACTTTAAGTGTTCCCGGTGAGATTATTCTGAAGGATGGTCATGCACAGTATATCGTTGATAATGAAGAGTTACGAAAAATTATTTTAAAAACATTTTACAAATAATTAGTAATGTGGTATAGTTGAGTTTGATTAATGCGTAGTTTTACGTCGAATCAAAATAAGCAAGGAGGAAAGAGTCATGAAATCGAGAATCATGAAGACTATCGGACTTGTGGCAGCTATGGTTGCTTGCGTTGGTATGACAGTATTTGCAGCACCAAGTCCATCTGCAAGCACTGTAGTAACAGGTGCAACTGCGAAGGATGCTAAAGTAGTGATCAAAGAGGTTCCTGCTGAGAATGCAAACGCAGTGACAGAAGTTAAGTCTGAAGCTGGACTTAAGAAGGCACTTGGAGATGATTTTAGTGCGAACATGACAGTTGCAGATGTAGTGGAAGTTTCCGTTGAATCTACCAATGGTGGATCAGTTACATTCCCAATTGACATCACTTTCAATGTGAAGGGTGTAACAACATCTACAAAAGGTCAGATTCTTCACTGGAATGGCAGTGAGTGGGAGAAAATTCCAACAAAGATGGGCAATGGTACTATGACAGGTACATTTACATCTTTGTCTCCGGTTGCATTTGTTGTTGATAAGACAACATTAGCTTCTGGTACAGCATCATCTCCAAAGACAAGCGCAGCAGCAGTTTCTGGTGTAGCAGTTCTTGGTCTTGCAGCAGTTGCAGGTGCTTTTGGTCTGAAAAAGAAAGAACGCTAATCGGATTTAAATATCGGGATTAGAAGGAAGACTCTTCTTTGTGGCGGATAATCCGACAGAAGGAAGAGTTTTCTGTTTGTAGGAGAGAACATATGAATTTGATTGATATCCATTGCCATATTTTACCGAAGGTGGATGATGGCCCTGATACGGTGGAAGAATCGGTTCGAATTTTGGCGGAAATGCGGAAACAGGGTGTGATGCATGCAATCGTTACCCCCCATTTTCGGAAAGAAATGTTTGAACCTTCTATGAAGAGAGTGCTGTATTCCTATAGAAAGCTGCGCGAAATTGCCGGGGGAATGGGAATTACACTTCGCCTTGGATGTGAATATTATAGAAATGATAATATATTGGATGATTTAGAAAACAGACGCCGCCCTACTATGGCCGGCGGAAGGTATGTATTGATAGAGTTTTCTACGAATGATTTGTTTCCGGTTATGCGCAACTATATTTATGAATTGACGGGAAAAGGTTATCGGCCGATAGTGGCGCATGTAGAACGATATTTTTGCTGTCAGAATGTGGAGAGTGTGCAGGAGCTCAGGAATCTTGGGGCGCTGATTCAGGTGAATGCGGGTTCGATTCTTGGAGAAGATGGTCGGCGGATAAAGAAGTTTTGCCGGGATCTTATGAAACAGAATCTGGTGGATTTCGTCGGATCGGACACCCACAATACCACGAGCAGAACACTGAATCTGGAGAAATGTGCGTCTTATGTAGCCCGAAAGATGGGGAAGACGTATGCGAGAAGACTCTTTTATGAGAATCCATTAAAAGTATGGAAAAACAGGTGAGCTAATGAAGAAAGTAAATATTACGGTTGAAAAGAAAGAATATGGAGTACGGGAAGCTGTGAAAACGCTTCGTACGAACTTGCGATTCTGTGGAGATGACAAGCAGGTTATCTTGATGACAAGCTGTCTTCCGGGAGAGGGAAAAACAGCTACGTCGATTGAACTTGCGAGATCAATCGCAGAGATGGGAAACAGTGTAGTGCTGGTAGATGCGGATATGCGAAAGTCTGTGATGGTATCTAGACTGCAGGTGACGAATGTAGATAAGGGATTGTCCCATTTCTTGTCAGGGCAGTGTGTACTTGCGGATGCACTCGTTTCGACGAATATTCCGAAGATGCATCTTATGGTTGCCGGACCGACGGTGCCAAATCCTACTGAGCTGTTGGAGACGAAGCGTTTTCAGGGGATGATTGATTCTATGCGCAAGGTGTACGATTACATCATTATAGATTGCCCGCCACTTGGACTTGTAGTGGATGCGGCAATCGTTGCGAAGGAATGTGATGGCGCGATTCTTGTGGTAGAATCGGCTAAGACGAAGTATCGTCTGGCACAGTCTGTTAAGGAGAAACTGGAGTATACCGGTGTTCCGATTCTGGGTGTGGTTCTAAATAAAGTAGAACGAAAGAAAAATTCAGGATACTATAATAAGTATTACGGAAAAGAATATAAGAAAGATAACTATGAAGGATACTATTCTTCAGAAGAGAAAAAGAAGAAATAAAAAAGAGGAGACTGATAAGCTAGAAAGCCATTAGTCTCCTTTTTAGAAAATGAAAAATCGGGGTAACAGGATTCGAACCTGCGACCTCACGGCCCCCAGCCGTGCGCTCTAACCAAACTGAGCCATACCCCGATAACCTATCCTGTTCATTATAATCAAATCAGGCGAAAAAGTAAAGAAAGAGGTGAAGAAAATGAAAGAATTATATCGGCTTATTGAAGAAAAAATAAGAAATGCCGGATACAAGGGACAAATCGATGGAGAAGCCTTTTATCAGGATGTAAGCGCGGAGGCGGATGAGCATGAAAATGGAACTTACATGTTTCTGCTTAAGAAGAGTGATACTTTATCCTATAAAGGATGTATGGAGATTATGGATGATGAATTTGATTTACATTTTGTAGATATTCATGATGGAGACAAGGTGTATCATGTGGATTTCGACGCGTAATCGGATTCGCAGGATCAGAGTGGATAAGATGAGAAAACAATGGTGCATGTGTGCCCCGGTTTAACGGGGATTCACATGCACCATTATGTGTTTTACCTTTGGAAAAGTGGTTTCGATAGCATCGTGTACGGTTTCGGCAATGTTATGAGAATCATAGAGGCTCATGTTGCCGTCGGCGCCGATTTCGATATCTACATAGATTTTATTTCCAAATACACGGGTCTGTAGAAAGTCCACCTGAATGACACCGTTTTGTGAGAGTGCACATTCGCGGATTGCTTCTTCGGTGGAATCGTCACAGGAACGATCTACCATTTTACTGATGGCATCTTGAAAGATGTCAAAGGCAGCTTTCACGATAAAGATGCAGATGATTCCACTGGCAACCGGGTCAAGCATTGGGAATCCGAGTCTTGCACCGGCAATACCAATCAGGGCACCGACTGAAGAGAGTGCATCGCTTCTGTGATGCCAGGCATCTGCCATGAGTGCGCTCGAATCGATTCGCTCGGCATTGATTTTCGTATACCAGTACATGGCTTCTTTGGTTGCGATAGAAACCACTGCGGCAATGAGTGCCAGTACACCGGGGACAGTCAGAGAAGTATAATTTCCGCCAAAAATATTTTCTATAGCCTGGATGCCGATGAAAAGCCCGGTAATGAACAGGACAACAGCCAACACAATAGCGGCTACGCATTCGAAGCGCTCATGCCCGTAAGGGTGTTCCTTGTCGGATTCTTTTGATGACAATTTGACTCCGATGATGACAACAATACTGCTGAATACATCGGAAGCGGAGTGGACAGCATCGCTGACCATGGCTCCTGAGTGAGCGAGAATCCCTGCCAAGAGTTTAAAACCGGACAAGACCAGGTTGCCAATGATGCTGACGGTGGTGACGCGGGTGGCCGTCTGTTCGAAATGATTGGTTTGTTTTACATTTTCCATAAGAATGAGAACCTCCTCAAGATAATTGTGGTTATGCACATGCTTTCTGGAAAAAAGGTATAAAAAAACACCCATGTTCCAGTAATAGCAACTACTGTCCCATGGATGTTATCATCCACTGTCGCGAAAGCAACCCGGCTCCGGAGCATCTTCTCCCGGCCTGTTCAGTTTGTACTGTAGATAAAATATGCAGTGCAAATATCGATTACTACTCTATCAAAAGAAATAAAGAATGTCAAGTGCTTAAAGTCTGTGTTCTTCCAGCCATTTGCTTGCTTTTTCACATACATTCTTCAGGCAGCTCTCTTCAAATGGACTGTCCAGTCCTGCATTTTCAAGAAGTTTTGTAAAGACCGCACTTCCGCCCTGCTCTGTGTATCTCATATATGTCTTCCATGCCTCGCCCTGGTTCTCCTGAATCCTTGCCCAGAACTGAAGCGAGACGGTCTGCGCCAGACAGTAATCAATATAATAGAACGGGCTGCTGTAAATGTGGTGCTGTCTCTGCCATCCTTCCCCATCGCTGTAGAATGGAATTTCTCCGTCTAATTTCATCCATGGCATATAGATGCCGAGGAGCTCCTTCCAGACACCGTGACGCTGAGATGGACTTAAATCGGGTTTCTCATACACAATGTGCTGGAAATGGTCTACCATAGTTCCGTAAGGAATAAAGGTTAATGCCCCGGCCAGATGGCTGTATAAGAATTTGTCGGCATCTGCTCCGAAGAAGTCCACTGCCCATGGTTCTGCAAAGAATTCCATGGACATGGAGTGAACTTCACAGGCTTCCAGTGAAGGCCACACGGTAGAAACCGGAATACGGCTGCGGTTCGTATAGGCGGCAAATGCATGTCCGGCTTCGTGGGTGATGACTTCTACATCCCCTTGCGTACCATTAAAGTTCGCAAAGATAAATGGAACTTCATAATCATCCAGCGAAGTGCAGTAGCCGCCGCTTGCTTTTCCTTCTGTAGACAGCACATCCATCAGCTCCATGTCAAGCATGGTGTGGAAAAATTCACTGGTTTCCGGTGAAAGCTCATCGTAGAATTTGCGCCCTGCTGCGATGGTGTCGTCATAACTTCCGGCAGGTTTTGGGTTACCTGTCCGGAACTGGAGAGCATTATCTGCAAAGCTCATTGGATATTCCTTGCCAAGACGCTCGGCCTGTACTTTATAAATAGAGTCTGCCACAGGAACCAGATATTTTACAACTGCCTGGCGGAATTTGTCTACATCTTCTTTGGTATAGCAGTTACGCATCATGCGGTAATATCCCAGCTCGGTAAAACCGTCATAGCCTAATTTACGACCCATTTTATCACGGAGGTGAACCAGCTTATCATAAATAGTATCCAGCTTTTCTTGATTTTCCTTATACCAGTTTCCCTCTGCTTTCCAGGCAGCAAGGCGTCTGGCATCGTCAGGGTCATTTTTTAATGGAGTGAGCTGACTTAAGGTATACATCTTTCCTTCAAACGGAATCTGCGCAGAGGCCAGGAGCTTCTCATATTCGTTGGTCAGATTGTTTTCTTCGGTCATATCCCCAATAATTTCAGAAGAAAACTGCTTTAATTCGATTTCTGCATTTAAGAACATGACGTCGCCAAATTCGGAAATAAAATCAGCACGGAATGGAGAAGTTAATAAAGCAGTAGTCCATTTCTGGTCGTATTCATTTAACTGAGGCCCGGCACTGTTCCAAAACTGCATTTCTCCATCATAGAAAGTATCGCGGGTGTCAATGGTGTGACGGATATTGGCAAGATTAGAAAGGGTACTGATGTGTCGGTCTAACTTATCTTTCTCGAGAAATGCTTCTCTTGCTGATTTATAATCAGAAGCGGCTGCCAGCCGATCTGTGAGGACGGAAATCTGTTCTTTCAGATTGTCTAAATCGGGGCGTTGATAGTTCATATCGGAAAATTTCATGGTTAAAAGACCTCCTTTATTTATATGAGTCATGGGACAAACGGCCATAAAATGGATGCAGACTCATTTGTCTGGCAACTCTTTATATTCAGTAGTATATCGGATTTGCGTTGGATGCGCAAGGTGAGTTTGAACAGCCTGATTGATATTTTTTAATCGACAATTTCGCGTGGTAAAGTGATACAAAGATAAGAAACATCATTGTTTTTGATGAAAAACTATTGTAGTATACCAACATAGTTTTTTTAGACAGGGAGGAACAAATTATGAAGAAGAGATTTTTAAGCATGTCATTGGTAGTAGCCATGGCTGCTGTAGCTATGACAGGATGCGGCGGCAATTCCGGTTCATCCGATAAGAGCGGAGACGCAGATACAATTAAGATTGGTGGTATGGGACCAATCACAGGCGGAGCTGCTTATTATGGAACAGAAGTAAAGCAGGGTTCACAGATTGCCATTGATGAAATTAATGAAGCAGGCGGAATCAATGGAATGAAGATTGAATACAACTTTCAGGATGATGAAGCCGATGCAGAAAAGGCAGTCAATGCTTATAATACATTAAAGGACTGGGGTGTACAGGTTATTGTTGGAGCGACTACATCAGATGCAACAATTTCACTTGCAGCGGAAACAGCAAATGATAACGTATTCCAGATTACACCATCTGGTTCATCTGTAGATTGTGTAACAAATCCGAATGCATATCAGGTTTGCTTCTCAGATCCGAATCAGGGTGTTGCTTCTGCACAGTACATTGCAGAAAATAAACTTGCAACAAAGATTGCGGTCATTTATGACAGCTCAAATTCTTATTCATCAGGTATCTATGAGAACTTTGTAAAGAAAGCAAAAGAAGAAGGTCTGGATATCGTATCTACAGGAGCATTTACAGCAAGCAACAATACAGATTTCAGCGTACAGTTACAGGATGCTAAGAACAATGGCGCAGAGTTAGTATTCTTACCGGTTTATTATCAGCAGGCTTGTATTATTTTGAAGCAGGCACATGATATGCAGTATGAACCGACATTCTTTGGATGTGACGGATTAGATGGTATCCTTGGAGTAGACGGATTTGATAAATCGTTTGCAGAAGGCGTTATGTTATTAACACCATTCGCTGCAGATGATATGGCGCAGTCTACACAGGATTTCGTAGCAAAATACAAAGAAGCTTATGGAGAAACACCAAGTCAGTTCGCAGCAGATGCGTACGATGCAGTTTATACAGTAAAGGCAGCTGCTGAAGCAGCAAAAATCACAGGCGATATGTCAGCTTCTGATATTTGTGATGCACTGATGGAACAGATGAAGACAATTGAAGTAGATGCTATTACATCAAAAGAAGGCGTTCCAATGAAATGGGATGAAAACGGAATGGTTGACAAAGCTCCAAAAGCTGTTATCATTACAGACGGTGCATATAAAGCAATGTAATTAATCACAACAATCTAAGGTTTTCTTTGGGGGTTGTCATAAGACAACTCCCATTTTTCAATCAAAGATAAAATGAGAAAAAGGAAGAGAAAGAGGTGTTGAAATGGGGTTTTTATCTTATTTAATCAGTGGAGTCAGTCTTGGCAGCGTTTATGCACTGATTGCACTCGGATATACCATGGTTTATGGAATTGCAAAGATGCTGAACTTTGCCCATGGTGATATCATTATGGTTGGCAGTTATGTGATTTTTACAGCAACAACGATGGCTGGAATTCCGGTTCCGGTGGCAATTTTAGCATCGATTGTGATTTGTACTGTTCTGGGTGTGGTGATCGAAGGAATTGCGTACCGCCCTCTTAGAGGAACATCCTCCCTTGCTGTACTGATTACCGCAATTGGTGTCAGCTATTTCCTGCAGAATGCGGTACAGCTTATCTATGGAGCAAATGCAAAGTCTTTCAAATCAGTGGTGCCGTTAAAGGCAGTCAATCTGGCCGGAGGCAAACTGGTTATTTCAGGAGAAACCATTGTAACCATTATTTCCTGTGTCGTTATCATGATTGCACTGAATACATTCGTAAATAAAACAAAGACCGGACACGCTATGCTTGCAGTGTCAGAAGACCGTCAGGCCGCAGAACTCATGGGAATTAATGTAAATAAAACCATTTCCCTTACTTTCGCAATTGGCTCCGGACTTGCAGCAGTAGCTGGTATGCTTCTTTGCTCCGCTTATCCGAACCTTACTCCAACCACAGGCGCCATGCCTGGTATCAAAGCTTTTACGGCAGCCGTATTTGGCGGAATTGGCTCAATCCCAGGTGCACTCATTGGTGGAGTTTTACTTGGTATTATTGAAATCTTAAGTAAAGCCTATATATCTACACAGCTTGCGGATGCCATTGTATTTGCAGTGCTGATCGTGGTATTGCTTGTGAAACCTACGGGTATTCTTGGAAAGAAAATCAGTGAGAAAGTGTAGGTGGAGAAGATGAAGAAGATGACAATGAGCAAAACATCAAAACAGAATTTTATAACATATGCAATGGTTATTGTTGCTTATGTGATTTTTCAGACTCTTTCTGCAACAGGAAATTTATCCAGTCTGATGCAGGGACTTCTTGTTCCGCTTTGTACTTATTCCATACTGGCTGTTTCCCTGAACCTTACCGTAGGCGTACTTGGTGAATTGAGTCTTGGACATGCAGGATTTATGTGTATCGGTGCATTTTCCAGTGCATTCTTTACCGCTTGCATGAAGGATACCATTACCAATGATTTACTTCGTTTTATCCTTGCATTTATTGTCGCAGCAGTCTGCGCGGGAATCTGTGGTGTCCTGATTGGTATTCCGGTTCTGAGACTGAAGGGGGACTACCTGGCAATCGTAACACTGGCATTTGGTGAAATTATCATGAATATCATCAATGCGTTATATGTAGGACGTGATGAAAGCGGCTTCCATTTTTCTATGAAAGACAGTATGTCCCTGAATATGACGGAGAATGGAAAAATCATTATCAAAGGCGCGCAGGGAATTACGGGAACGGCCCGTCAGTCTACCTTTACAATTGGTATTATTTTACTGTTACTTACTTTAGTTATTGTATTGAATCTGATGAATTCTCGCTCGGGACGTGCGATTATGTCCATTCGTGATAACCGTATTGCGGCAGAATCTGTAGGAATTGATATTACCAAATATAAAATCATGGCATTTGCAATTTCTGCATCTCTTGCCGGACTTGCAGGATGCTTGTATGCGCATAACCTGTCTTCACTGACTGCACTTCCGAAGAACTTTGGATATAATATGTCTATTATGATTCTGGTATACGTGGTACTTGGCGGAATGGCAAATATGAGAGGTTCTATCATTGCGGCAGTGCTGCTTACAATGATTCCAGAACTTTTGCGTGAAATCGGTGAGTATCGTATGCTGATTTATGCAATCATCATGATTGTAATGATGATTTTTAACTGGAGTCCGAAGGTAAGAGAGTGGCGTGAAGCACATTCTATTAAAAAAGTTTTCCATAAAAAGAACGCGAAGGAGGCAGAGTAAGATGGCAATTTTAGAGGTTAAAAATCTGGGAATATCTTTTGGCGGTCTTCGCGCGGTAGATGGATTTAATATTAAAATTGAAAAGGGGCAGCTCTATGGCCTGATTGGACCAAACGGTGCAGGTAAGACCACCATTTTCAATATGCTCACGGGCGTTTACAAACCGACGGATGGACTGATTGAACTGGATGGACAGAATATTACCGGCAAGAAGACGATTGAAATAAATAAGGCCGGAATTGCCCGTACTTTCCAGAATATCCGTCTTTTTAAAGATTTGACAGTGCTTGATAATGTAAAGGTCGGACTTCATAATCACCATAAATATTCTACTTTGGCAGGTATTCTGCGCCTCCCAAGCTATCATAAAGTAGAAAAAGAAATGAATGCTGAGGCAATGGAACTGCTGGAGGTGTTTGGACTTGACGGAGAGGCAAATCAGCTTGCATCCAACCTTCCATATGGTAAACAGCGTAAGCTGGAAATCGCCAGAGCGCTTGCTACGGAACCGAAGCTTCTGCTTCTGGATGAACCGGCTGCCGGTATGAATCCAAATGAGACGATTGAACTTATGGAAACCATTCGTTTTGTACGAGATAAATTTGACATGACAGTGCTTCTGATTGAACATGATATGAAACTGGTGTCAGGTATTTGCGAAGAACTGACGGTACTGAATTTTGGACAGGTACTTGCGCAGGGCAAGACCAGTGATGTACTGAATAACCCAGAAGTTATCAAAGCGTATCTTGGAGAGTAGGAGGAATAGAATCATGGCAATGCTTGAAGTAAAAGATTTGGAAGTGTATTACGGAATGATTCAGGCAATCAAGGGCATTTCCTTTGAGGTAAATCAAGGGGAGGTTATTGCATTGATTGGCGCAAATGGTGCTGGTAAAACGACTACACTTCAGACGATTACAGGGATGATTCCATCCAAAAAGGGAAGTATCACATTTAACGGTGTGGATATTACAAAAGTGCCCGGACACAAGATTGTTCCTATGGGTATGGCACATGTACCTGAGGGAAGGCGTGTGTTTGCGCAACTGAGTGTACTGGACAATTTAAAGCTTGGAGCGTATACTAGAAGTGATCAGAAGGAAATCCAGGAAAGTCTTCAGATGGTATACAGACATTTTCCAAGACTGGAAGAAAGAAAGAATCAGATGGCCGGAACCTTAAGCGGTGGGGAGCAGCAGATGCTTGCCATGGGCCGCGCCTTGATGTCAAAGCCGAGTATTGTGCTGATGGATGAACCATCTATGGGACTGTCGCCAATCTTTGTAACGGAGATTTTTAGTATTATTCAGGAAATTTCCAAAGAAGGAACTACGGTTCTTCTGGTAGAACAGAATGCGAAGAAAGCGCTTTCTATTGCGGACAGAGGATATGTTCTGGAGACGGGTAAGATCGTTCTTTCCGGTGACGCGAAGGATCTGATGAATGATGAGTCGATTAAAAAAGCATATTTGGGAGAGTAGGTGTCGAGTATGAAGAAAACCATAATTACGATTGCAAGAAGCTATGGAAGTGGTGGACGTACACTTGGTATCAAACTGGCAGAGGAGCTTGGAATTCCATGCTATGACAGAAATATCATTCGTATTGCATCGGATGAAAGCGGAATTAATGAGCAGTTATTCGGGGAAGCCGATGAAAAGGTGACTGGTCTTAGCATTTTCAAAGGGACAAAGCCTTATACGGGGGAACTTCTTCCACCGGGAGACCCGGATTACACTTCCAGAGATAATCTTTTTAATATAGAAGCACAGACAATCAAGAATCTGGCGGAACAGGGACCTTGCATTTTCGTAGGACGCTGTGCAGACTATATATTGAAAGACAGGGACGACGTGGTGCGCCTGTTTTTCTATGCTCCAATGGAAGACTGTATCAGCAGGGCAAAAGAAGTGTCCGGGGAAGAAGAGAAGGATTTGGTTAAAAAGATTAACCGTATTAACAAATATCGTGCCGATTATTACCGTTATTATACCGGACATGAGTGGAATGACAGCGAATATTACGATTTCTGTCTGAACACTTCGTCTATGAGTTATGAAAAATTAGTGGAAGTGGTAAAAGCATATCTGGAAATTTACAACGCATAACCCCACGATATGAGAATGCAGGGAGGATTGTGAGAACGCAAAGCGCGGAACAATCCGTGGGCATCGTTGTTATACATCATTTCCTTTAAAGAAAAAGACTTGACTTTACAGGAATCCTGTGATATCCTACTAGGGCGAATGGAAGTATAGGTCTTTTTTTTATGCCTATTTTTAGACAGCCTCGCAAGCTGTCATGTAACTGAAAATTAGAACATAAAAGCGAGGTGGAAGTTGTGCGTACAAGAATTACATTAGAATGTACAGATTGCAAACATCGTAACTACAACATGACTAAGGATAAGAAGTCTCATCCTGAACGCATGGAAACAAAGAAATACTGTAGATTCTGCAAATCACACACGTTACACAAAGAAACGAAATAGTCTTTGAAGGGAAGTGAATGTATGGGAGATTCTAAAGAGACCCAAAAAACTCCTTTCTTTAAAGGGTTAAAGGCTGAGTTTAAGAAGATTTTCTGGCCAGACAAAAATACTCTTGCAAAACAGACTGTAGCAGTCGTTTCTGTTTCCGTTATTTTAGGCGTTATCATTTCGGTGATTGATATCATTGTAAAATACGGAATTGATTTATTGGTTAGATAGTTACTGATAAATAAAGTTACGAGAAAGGTGATTTTATGGCAGAAGCAAGATGGTACGTGGTTCATACCTATTCAGGGTATGAAAACAAAGTGAAAGCCAATATTGATAAGACGATTGAGAACCGTCATCTGGAAGATGAAATCTTAGAAGTAAGAGTTCCGCTTCAGGAAGTGGTAGAACTCAAGAACGGTGTGCAGAAGGCATCTATGAAAAAGATGTTTCCTGGCTATGTGCTGATTCATATGTTTATGAATGATGACACATGGTACGTTGTGAGAAATACTAGAGGTGTGACAGGGTTCGTAGGACCTGGATCAAAGCCGGTTCCGCTTACAGATGCTGAGATGGCTTCTCTCGGAATTCAGAAAGACAACGTGGTTGTGGATTTCAAAGAAGGCGATACCGTAACGGTTGCTGCCGGAGCATGGGAAGGAACCGTGGGAATGGTTCAGTCTGTGAATGCCGCTAAGCAGAGTCTTATTATCAATGTTGAGTTATTCGGGCGCGAAACGCCGGTAGAAATCAGTTTCGCAGAAGTAAAACAGATGTAACTTTATGCAGAAAGCATAAGAACACGTGGGAGGGAAATCCCCGCAAATACCACAAGGAGGTACTTTAAAATGGCAAAAAAAGTTTCAGGTTATATTAAATTACAGATTCCAGCCGGAAAGGCAACACCAGCTCCTCCAGTTGGACCAGCACTTGGTCAGCACGGAGTAAATATCATGGAATTTACAAAGCAGTTCAATGCAAAGACAGCAGATCAGGGAGATTTAATCATCCCTGTAGTTATCACAGTTTACAGTGACAGAAGTTTCAGCTTCATCACAAAAACACCACCGGCAGCAGTTCTTATTAAGAAAGCTTGTAACCTCAAGTCAGGTTCTGGTGTACCAAACAAGACAAAAGTTGCTAAGATCACAAAAGCTCAGGTAAAAGAAATTGCAGAACTTAAGCTGCCTGATTTAAATGCAGCATCTGTAGAAGCAGCTATGAGTATGATCGAAGGAACATGCAAGAGCATGGGTGTAACAGTTGTAGAATAAGCGGTGCCTTATTGCAACTTGAGTGAAAACTGTAAACAAACACGTGGGAGGGAAATCCCGTAATCACCACTAGGAGGTATTGAAAATGAAAAGAGGAAAGAAATACGTAGAAGCTGCAAAGTTAGTAGACAGATCAGTTCTCTATGATAAAGACGAAGCAATCGCATTAGTTAAAAAATGTGCGACAGCAAAATTTGATGAAACAATCGAAGCTCATATCAGAACAGGTTGTGACGGACGTCACGCTGACCAGCAGATTCGTGGTGCAGTAGTTCTGCC
>CAJMSZ010000049.1 GCA_905216215.1 uncultured bacterium
CAGGTTGTGACGGACGTCACGCTGACCAGCAGATTCGTGGTGCAGTAGTTCTGCCACACGGAACAGGTAAGAAGGTTCGTATCCTTGTATTTGCAAAGGACGCTAAAGCAGAAGAAGCTAAGGCAGCCGGAGCAGATTATGTGGGTGGAATGGAACTTATCGAAAAGATTCAGAAAGAGAACTGGTTTGAATTTGACGTTGTAGTTGCTACTCCAGATATGATGGGTGTTGTTGGACGTATTGGTCGTGTACTTGGACCAAAAGGTTTAATGCCAAACCCAAAAGCTGGTACAGTAACAATGGACGTTACTAAAGCTGTAAATGATATCAAAGCTGGTAAGATTGAATACAGATTGGATAAGACAAACATCATCCATGTACCAGTTGGAAAAGCTTCTTTCACTGAAGAACAGTTAGCGGACAACTTCCAGACGCTTATCGATGCAATCAACAAAGCAAGACCAGCAGCAGTTAAAGGTCAGTTCCTTAAGAGTGTAACTCTTACATCTACAATGGGACCTGGCGTAAAGGTTAACCCGGTTAAATTGGGCTAATCGGCTGAATTGCTTTATTGAAAATCGGCAATAGAATTTTAATCCCCGCAGGAATTCCTGTGGGGATTTTCGTATAATCAGAGTTTTGTGTTTAGGAAAACGAGGTGATAGAGACATGCTGTTAATTAAAAATGCAGAAGTTTATAGTCCAAAATATATTGGAAAGAAAGATGTCCTAATCTGCAATGAAAAAATTATCGCGGTAGAAAATTCGATACCAGAGCTTCCGATTGCTTGTGAAGTGATGGACGGGGAAGGAATGAAACTGATACCGGGACTTATCGACCAGCATATTCATGTAACCGGAGGTGGTGGGGAAGGAAGCTTCCATACACGTACACCTGAATTGAATTTGTCGGAACTGATAGAAGGCGGGATTACCACGGTGGTTGGTCTTCTTGGTACAGATGGGATTACTAGAACGGTGGAGAATCTGTACGCAAAGACTGCGGCTCTCAACGAAGAAGGTGTGACTGCTTATATGCTGACTGGGGCATATGATTACCCAAGCCCGACTATTATCGGGGAACCAGAGCGGGATATTACATTTATCAAAGAAATATTAGGAGTGAAACTGGCTATTTCTGATCACCGGGCGCCTAACGTTTCGGTACGTGAATTGATTCAACTGGCAAGTAAGACCCGTGTGGCGGGAATGCTCAGTGGGAAACCTGGAATCGTAACTCTTCATATGGGAGATTCTGATAAGAGACTGGAACCTGTATTTCAGGCACTGTCGGAAAGTGAGATTCCGGTTACAATTTTTCGACCGACTCATGTAAACCGTAATCCGGGACTTTTGAGAGAGGCGTTTACATATCTGGACATGGGCGGATATATTGACCTTACCTGCATGCCGAACTCCGAACTGGCACCGGGCGCATGCGTGAAAAAAGCAATAGAACGGGGGCTTCCTACGGAACATATCACCATCAGCTCGGATGGACATGGAAGCTGGTCCAATTATGGAGAAGATGGCAGGCTTCTGGAAATTGGAGTATCAGGGGTGGATGCTCTGTGGAAAGAGCTTGTGAATATGGTGAACAAACAGGGATTTGCTTTAGAAGAAGCACTTCCGTATATGACGGAAAATGTGGCAGAAGCACTTGGGCTTTCTGGAAAGAAAGGAAGCATATCAGCAGAAGCTGATGCGGATTTACTTTTGATAGATGCGGATATGAATTTACAGAGTGTGATTGCCAGAGGCGTGGTATTCATGAATTGTGGAACGATCATCAAAAAAGGGACTTATGAGAAATAAGCCGAAAAATATTTGCGAAAAATGAATAAAAAATGTTGACAAAGCAAATACACGATGCTATTATATTACGGTAGCTGCCGAAGACAGTAGGTGCCGTAAGGCATAAGGATGAAAACGCCTACCGAGGAATGCAAGATTCATATGATTGAACTTACACCTCTATGTCTTACGGATATAGAGGTTTTTTAGACCATATTTCCTTGTGGCAGTAGAGAAAATAATACAAGGAGGAGACAGATTCGTGGCAAAAGTTGAATTAAAACAACCAGTTGTACAGGCAATCGTAGAAGATATCAAAGACGCACAGTCAGCAGTTTTAGTTAACTACTGTGGATTAACTGTAGCAGAAGACACAGAACTTCGTAAGCAGTTAAGAGAAGCTGGTGTTATCTACAAAGTTTGTAAGAACACAATGATGAAAAGAGCTTTCGAAGGAACTGACTTTGCACAGTTGGATGAATTCCTTGAAGGACCAAGCGCTATCGCAATTTCTAAGGATGATGCAACAGCACCGGCAAGAATCATTTGCAAGTTTGCTAAAGATGCAAAAGCTCTTGAAGTGAAAGCAGGTATTGTTGAAGGAACATTCTACGATCAGAAAGCAGTAGAAGAACTTTCAAGCATTCCATCAAAAGAAGTACTGTTATCCAAATTACTTGGAAGCTTACAGTCACCTATTACCAATCTTGCCCGTGTACTTAATCAGATCGCTGAAAAGGACGGAGAAGAAGCACCAGCAGCTGAATAATCAGTTTGTTGGATATATGAATCAGACAATAACATTTAATGGAGGAAAATAAAATGGCAAAATTAACAACAGCAGAATTTATTGAAGCTATCAAAGAATTATCTGTATTAGAATTAAACGATTTAGTTAAAGCATGTGAAGAAGAATTTGGTGTATCTGCAGCAGCAGGTGTTGTAGTTGCAGCAGCAGGCCCTGCAGAAGCAGCAGCAGAAAAAGATGAATTTGATGTAGAATTAACAGCAGCAGGTGCATCTAAAGTTAAAGTTATCAAGATCGTTCGTGAAATCACAGGTCTTGGACTGAAAGAAGCTAAAGAAGTAGTAGACGGAGCTCCAAAAGTAATCAAAGAAGCTGCATCTAAAGCTGAAGCTGAAGAAATCAAAGCTAAACTTGAAGCTGAAGGCGCATCAGTTACTCTTAAGTAATCTGGCCTTTTCAGGGAATGAACATTCAGACCGCACAGGCGTTGACTGTGCGGTCTTTTGCATTAAAAAAACCATAACCAGTCAAAAAAATAGTTGACAAGCACATTGTTGATATGCTATATTTAAAAATGCACTATTGTGGAAAAATATGCCATTAGTGCGCCCTAATATACTAGGCGGAAAATATCCGAAAATTTATTATATAAGGAGTGAAACGTCAATGGAGAAAAACAGAATTCGTCCCATCACAAACGGAAAAAGCATGCGTATGAGTTATTCCAGACAAAAAGAAGTACTCCAAATGCCTAATTTAATTGAAGTTCAGAAAGATTCCTATAAGTGGTTTCTGGAAGAAGGATTAAAGGAAGTATTTGAAGATATTTCTCCGATTACTGATTACAGTGGTCATCTGAGCCTGGAATTAGTAGATTTCACATTATGCGAAGATGAAGTGAAGTACTCAATCGAAGAATGCAAAGAGCGTGATGCAACTTATGCAGCACCTTTGAAAGTAAAGGTAAGACTTTACAATAAAGAAACTGATGAAATTAATGAGCATGAAATCTTCATGGGAGATTTGCCGTTAATGACAAAGACAGGTACTTTTGTTATCAACGGTGCAGAACGTGTTATCGTAAGTCAGTTGGTTCGTTCACCTGGCATTTATTACGGAATTGCACATGACAAGCTTGGTAAAAAGTTGTATTCCAGCACGGTAATTCCTAACCGTGGTGCATGGCTTGAATATGAGACGGATTCAAATGACGTTTTCTATGTACGTGTAGACAGAACGAGAAAGGTGCCGATTACTGTGCTGATTCGTGCACTTGGCATTGGAACAAATGCAGAGATTCTTGAGATGTTTGGAGAAGAACCAAAGATTCTCGGAAGCTTTACAAAGGATACTGCAGAGAATTATCAGGAAGGTCTTCTTGAACTGTATAAGAAGATACGTCCGGGTGAGCCTCTTGCAGTAGACAGTGCAGAAAGCTTGATTACAAGCATGTTCTTTGATCCAAGACGTTATGATCTGGCTAAAGTTGGCCGCTATAAATTTAATAAAAAGCTTCTTCTGAAAAACAGAATTTCGGGACAGATTCTGGCAGAAGATGTTGTAAGTGCAATTACAGGTGAAGTAATTGCAGAAGCAGGAACAGAAGTTACAAGAGAAATCGCGGATACAATCCAGAATGCAGCAGTACCATATGTATGGATTGCAAGGGAAGAAGGAGAGCGCAATATTAAAGTGCTTTCTAACATGATGGTGAATCTTGAAACTATCGTTGATGTAAATGCCAAAGAGCTTGGTGTTACGGAATTAGTTTATTATCCTGTACTGAAAGACCTCTTAGAGGAGACCGCAGGAGATATTGATGAATTAAAAGAAGCAATTCACAAGCATATTTCTGACTTGATTCCAAAGCACATTACCAAGGAAGATATCTTTGCTTCTATTAACTATAACATGCATTTGGAATATGGAATGGGTAATGATGATGATATCGACCATTTAGGAAACAGACGTATCCGTGCGGTAGGAGAATTGCTCCAGAATCAGTACAGAATCGGTCTGTCAAGACTGGAAAGAGTTGTTCGTGAGAGAATGACAACGCAGGATTTGGAAGGTATTTCGCCTCAGTCGTTGATTAATATTAAGCCGGTAACTGCAGCGGTGAAAGAATTCTTCGGTTCTTCCCAGTTGTCGCAGTTCATGGATCAGAACAACCCACTTGGTGAGCTGACTCATAAGAGACGTCTGTCTGCTCTTGGACCTGGTGGTCTGTCAAGAGACCGTGCAGGTTTCGAGGTTCGAGATGTTCACTACTCCCATTATGGAAGAATGTGTCCTATCGAGACACCTGAAGGACCAAACATTGGTTTGATCAACTCTCTTGCAAGCTATGCGAGAATTAATGAATATGGATTTATCGAAGCTCCTTATCGTAAGATTGATAAGACAGATCCGAAGAATCCGGTTGTAACAGATGAAGTAGTATATATGACTGCTGACGAAGAAGATAACTACCATGTAGCACAGGCCAACGAACAGTTGGATGAAGACGGACATTTCGTTCGTAAGAATGTATCTGGTCGTTTCCGTGATGAGACACAGGAATACGAAAGAAGAATGTTCGATTACATGGACGTTTCTCCTAAGATGGTATTTTCAGTTGCTACAGCGCTGATTCCTTTCCTGGAAAACGATGATGCGAACCGTGCCCTTATGGGTTCTAACATGCAGCGTCAGGCAGTGCCTCTTCTTGTGACAGAAGCACCTGTAGTCGGAACCGGTATGGAAGTGAAGTCTGCGGTTGACTCTGGAGTATGCATTGTGGCAGAACAGGGCGGTATCGTAGAACGCGCAACAGCAAATGAAATCACAATCCGTCAGGATGATACAACAAAGAAGACTTATAAATTAACAAAATTCCTCCGCAGTAACCAGAGTAACTGCTACAATCAGAGAACGATTGTAGTAAAGGGAGAACGTGTGGAGGCCGGACAGGTAATCGCAGATGGTCCATCTACTTACAATGGTGAGATGGCTCTTGGAAAGAACCCTCTGATTGGTTTCATGACCTGGGAAGGTTACAACTACGAGGATGCCGTACTTCTGAGTGAAAGACTTGTTCAGGATGATGTATATACATCTGTTCATATTGAAGAATATGAAGCAGAGGCACGTGACACAAAGCTGGGACCAGAAGAAATCACACGTGATATTCCTGGTGTCGGTGACGATGCATTGAAAGATTTGGATGACAGAGGTATCATTCGTATCGGTGCTGAGGTTCGCGCGGGAGACATTCTTGTTGGTAAGGTTACTCCGAAGGGAGAAACAGAGCTGACGGCAGAGGAAAGACTTCTCCGTGCAATCTTTGGTGAAAAAGCCCGTGAAGTAAGAGATACTTCTCTGAAAGTACCTCATGGAGAATATGGTATCGTAGTAGATGCCAAGGTGTTTACAAGACAGAATGGTGATGAACTTTCACCTGGTGTCAATCAGGCAGTCCGTATTTACATTGCACAGAAGAGAAAGATTTCTGTTGGTGATAAGATGGCCGGACGTCATGGTAACAAGGGTGTAGTTTCCCGTGTACTTCCGGTAGAAGATATGCCATTCCTTCCTAACGGACGTCCCCTTGATATTGTGTTGAACCCATTGGGTGTACCTTCACGTATGAATATCGGACAGGTATTGGAAATCCATCTGAGTCTTGCTGCAAAAGCACTTGGATTTAACATTTCCACACCAGTCTTTGATGGCGCGAACGAAGTAGATATTATGGATACTCTGGACCTTGCAAATGATTATGTAAATCTTTCATGGGAAGAGTTTGAAGCAAAACATAAAGAAGAACTTCTTCCAGAAGTAATAGATTACCTTTATGAAAACAGAGATCACAGAGAACTCTGGAAAGGCGTTCCAATTTCCCGTGACGGTAAAGTAAGACTGCGTGACGGACGTACCGGAGAATATTTCGATGGCCCGGTAACGATTGGACACATGCATTATCTGAAGCTGCATCACTTGGTAGATGATAAGATCCATGCACGTTCAACTGGTCCTTACTCATTGGTTACACAGCAGCCACTTGGTGGTAAAGCGCAGTTCGGTGGACAGCGTTTTGGAGAAATGGAGGTATGGGCGCTGGAAGCTTATGGTGCATCTTATACACTTCAGGAAATCCTTACTGTCAAATCCGATGACGTTGTAGGACGTGTGAAGACATACGAAGCTATCATCAAAGGTGAAAATATTCCTGAACCAGGTATTCCAGAATCCTTCAAGGTACTTTTGAAAGAACTTCAGTCTCTTGGTCTTGATGTAAGAGTGCTCCGTGATGATAATACAGAAGTGCAGATTATGGAAAGCGTTGATTATGGCGATACCAATCTGAATCATATTATCGAAGGCGACAGACGTTACAACCGTGAGGAGGAAGATTACGGAAAACATGGATACAGCAAACAGGAATTCCAGGGTGAAGAACTGGTTGATGTAGAGGAAGAAGAAAGCGAAGAAGACGCCGAGTTCGAATCATTTGATGACGAATACGACGATTTTGATGATATGGACTTAGAATAGGGAGGATGCCGATATGACAGAAACAAAAAACGAAGCAACGTATCAGCCAATGACGTTTGATGCGATTAAAATTGGCCTGGCGTCTCCGGAAAAGATTCTGGAATGGTCTAGAGGTGAGGTAACAAAACCGGAAACCATCAATTACAGAACATTGAAACCAGAAAGAGATGGCCTGTTCTGCGAAAGAATTTTCGGACCAAGTAAAGATTGGGAATGTCACTGTGGTAAATATAAAAAAATCCGCTACAAAGGTGTCGTTTGTGACCGTTGTGGTGTAGAAGTTACAAAGTCAACTGTGCGACGCGAACGTATGGGTCACATCGCACTGGCTGCACCGGTTTCTCATATCTGGTATTTCAAGGGCATCCCAAGCCGAATGGGACTGATTCTTGATCTGTCACCGAGAACACTGGAAAAAGTACTGTATTTTGCTTCTTATATCGTATTGGATAAGGGTGAAACAGATTTACAGTACAAACAGGTACTTTCAGAAAGTGAATATCAGGAGGCCAGAGAAACATGGGGAGATACTTTCCGTGTAGGTATGGGTGCTGAAGCAATCAAAGAACTTCTGGAAGCAATCGATTTGGAAAAAGAATACGAAGAGCTGCAGACAGGACTCCTTGGCTCAACCGGACAGAAGCGTGCAAGAATCGTGAAGCGTCTGGAAGTTGTAGAGGCTTTCCGTGAATCCGGAAATAAACCGGAATGGATGATCCTTACGGCAGTACCGGTTATTCCACCAGACCTTCGTCCTATGGTACAGCTTGATGGTGGACGTTTTGCAACCTCTGACCTGAACGATTTGTATCGTAGAATCATTAACAGAAATAACCGTCTGAGAAGACTCTTAGAACTGGGAGCTCCGGACATTATTGTCAGAAACGAAAAGAGAATGCTGCAGGAAGCTGTAGATGCTCTGATTGACAATGGACGTCGCGGACGTCCGGTAACAGGACCTGGAAACCGTGCGTTGAAGTCATTGTCTGATATGCTGAAAGGTAAATCAGGACGTTTCCGTCAGAACTTGCTTGGAAAACGTGTTGATTATTCAGGACGTTCGGTTATCGTTGTTGGACCTGAACTTAAGATTTATCAGTGTGGTCTTCCAAAAGAAATGGCAATTGAGCTTTTTAAGCCATTCGTTATGAAAGAGCTTGTTGCAAACGGAACTGCACACAATATTAAGAATGCAAAGAAGATGGTAGAACGTCTTCAGCCGGAGGTATGGGATGTACTGGAAGATGTAATCAAAGAACATCCGGTAATGCTGAACCGTGCTCCTACACTTCACAGACTTGGTATTCAGGCATTTGAACCAATTCTTGTAGAAGGTAAGGCAATTAAGCTTCACCCACTGGTTTGTACAGCGTTCAATGCCGATTTCGATGGTGACCAGATGGCCGTGCATCTGCCCCTTTCTGTAGAAGCACAGGCAGAATGCCGCTTCCTTCTGCTCTCACCAAACAACCTGCTGAAACCATCAGATGGTGGTCCGGTGGCTGTTCCTTCACAGGATATGGTTCTTGGTATTTACTATCTGACACAGGAAAGACCGGGAGCAACCGGAGAAGGCAAGGTATTTAAGAGTATTAACGAAGCAATTCTTGCTTATGAAAATGGAGTAGTTACACTTCATTCCAGAATCAAAGTCCGTGTACACAAACAGATGCCGGATGGAACAATCAAGACTGGAACTGTTGAATCTACACTTGGAAGATTTATCTTTAACGAAATTATTCCTCAGGATCTTGGATTTGTAGACAGAAGCAAGGCAGAAAATGATCTTCTTCTGGAAATTGACTTCCATGTAGGAAAGAAACAATTGAAGAAAATTCTGGAAAAAGTAATCAATACACATGGTGCGTCTGTTACTGCAGAAGTGCTTGATAACGTGAAAGCAATGGGTTACAAGCTTTCTACAAGAGCTGCCATGACTGTTTCTATTTCTGATATGACGGTACCGCCACAGAAACCGGAAATGATCGCAGAAGCACAGAATACTGTTGATAAGATTACAAAGAACTACAAACGTGGTCTTATTACAGAAGAAGAACGTTACAAAGAAGTTGTAGAAACCTGGAAGAATACCGATGAAGCTTTGACAAAGGCATTGCTTGACGGACTGGATAAATACAATAACATCTACATGATGGCTGACTCAGGAGCCCGTGGTTCTGACAAACAGATTAAACAGCTTGCTGGTATGCGTGGACTTATGGCCGATACAACAGGTCGTACTATCGAGTTGCCTATCAAGTCAAACTTCCGTGAAGGTCTTGATGTATTGGAGTACTTCATGTCAGCTCATGGAGCCCGTAAAGGACTTTCTGATACTGCTCTTCGTACAGCCGATTCGGGATACCTTACAAGACGTCTTGTTGATGTATCTCAGGATTTGATCATTCGTGATGTAGACTGTGTGCCGGAAGGTGCAGAAATTCCTGGAATGTATGTACATGCATTTACCGATGGAAACGAAGAAATTGAAAGTTTGCAGGATCGTATTACAGGACGTTACTCATGCTATGATATTTACGATAAAGATGGAAATATACTTGTAAAAGCAAATCACATGATTACACCAAAACGTGCAGAAAAGATTGTGAAAGAGGGTGTAGACGAAAACGGAAATTCACCAATCAAGAAAGTGAAGATCCGTACCATCCTTACATGCAAATCACATGTTGGTATCTGTGCAAAATGTTATGGAGCAAATATGGCAACCGGTGAACCTGTTCAGGTCGGTGAAGCTGTTGGTATTATCGCAGCTCAGTCTATCGGAGAACCTGGTACACAGCTTACCATGAGAACCTTCCATACCGGTGGTGTTGCCGGTGATGATATCACACAGGGTCTTCCTCGTGTCGAAGAACTTTTCGAAGCAAGAAAACCAAAAGGACTTGCAATTATCACAGAATTTGGCGGTGTTGCAACGCTTCATGACACAAAGAAGAAACGTGAAGTAATCGTAACAAATAACGAAACAGGAGAATCAAAGGCATATTTGATTCCTTATGGTTCACGTATCAAAGTTCAGGATGGTGCTCAGCTTGAGGCCGGAGATGAGCTGACAGAAGGTAGTGTGAATCCACATGACCTTTTGAAGATTAAAGGGCTGCGTGCGGCACAGGATTATATGCTTCAGGAAGTACAGAGAGTATATCGTCTTCAGGGTGTTGATATCAACGATAAACATATTGAGGTAATCGTACGTCAGATGCTGAAGAAGATTCGTGTTGAAGAAAAGGGAGATACCGAATTCCTTCCAGGAACTATGGTAAATGTTCTGGAATTCAACGATGCAAATGAACAGATGCTCGCGGAAGGCAAAGAACCTGCGACAGGAGAACAGATTATGCTTGGTATTACCAAGGCTTCTCTTGCAACAGACTCCTTCTTATCAGCAGCATCCTTCCAGGAAACAACAAAGGTTCTTACCGAAGCAGCAATTAAGGGTAAAGTGGACCACTTAATCGGACTGAAAGAGAATGTTCTGATTGGTAAATTGATTCCGGCAGGAACAGGTATGAAGAAGTACCGTAATGTTAAGCTGGATACAGAACTCACCAGAGAAGAAGAAATCATGCTTAATGAATACGATGATGAGGAAGAAGACTTACAGTTCGCTGAGGATAAAGAAACAGAAGAATAAGAGGAGAGGGGGGATTCTGAAAAGAATCTCCCTTTTCGTCTTTTTGCGTAATGAAATGAGGAGAATGCAATGAAAGAACAAAGAGTGCAGAGAATATTAGAGGCTATGAGAGAAAATGAAATACCACAGATGATTATTTCGGATTCTACTGCGATTTTCTATTTGACCGGAAAATGGATTCATCCGGGAGAAAGACTGCTGGTACTCTATCTGAATATTAATGGAAACCATAAACTGATTATCAATGAGTTGTTTCCACAAAATGAAGATTTGGGAATAGAACTTGTCTGGTATAATGATATTCAGGATGGAGTATCTATTTTAAATGAGGTTCTGGAACATGATAAGACAATCGGCATTGATAAGACATGGCCAGCTAGATTTTTGTTGAGATTGCAGGAGTTGGGCGGGGCAACGAAATATGTAAATGGTTCTCCGGTTGTAGACCAAGTCAGAATGGTAAAAGATGAAGAGGAACAGCAAAAAATGCGTATTTCCTCACGGATTAATGATGAAGTTATGAAGAAACTGATTCCATTGACCGGTGAAGGAATGTCGGAGAAGGAGTTAGATGATGCGGTTAGAAAACTTTATGCTTCCTATGGATGTGAAGGGGTTTCCTTCTCGCCGATTACTGCATTTGGAAAAAATGGAGCGGATCCGCACCACATGACGGATGGCACCAGAGGAAAAACCGGGGACAGTGTTGTTCTGGATATTGGCGGCATGAAGGATAATTATGCATCTGATATGACTAGGACAGTCTTCCTCGGAGAAGTGTCGGAGCGCCAAAAGGAAATTTACAATATTGTATTAGAGGCGAATCTACGTGGTATAGCCGCCGCAAAGCCGGGAAATCGGATGTGCGATGTAGATCTTGCTGCGCGTAATTATATTGAGGAAAAGGGGTACGGAGCATATTTTACACATAGAACAGGACATTCCATAGGTCTTGAAGATCATGAATACGGAGATGTATCTTCTGTGAATGAAGCAGTGATTCAGGTGGGGCAATGCTTTTCCGTAGAACCTGGTATTTACCTTCCAGAAGAAAACTTTGGTGTCCGAATTGAAGACCTGGTGCTGATCACAGAAAATGGATGCGAGGTCCTGAACCATTTCCCGAAGGAATTGATTGTTGTTGACAATACGAAGAAAAAAGGATAATATATATTGATGTAACTTTATTCAAAATGATTAATAATCTTCCAACAGGCAGATTATCGAGAGTAATGAATTGGAGATTGTATGAAACAGAAGACAAACAGGTCAAATAAGCGGAGCAGTGGTTCCCGTGAAAATGCCAATATCAATATGCGAAGTGTCAGCAATAACCGAGAGGTGAGCAGAAGAAGTAAAGGGAAAAATCGTTATTCCTATGAAGAGGAAAGAAGAGATTCTTCTAGATATTATGAAGATGATTATTATCAAAAGGATGGAAAGAAAATGAAAAAATCATCCAGTCCGAAGAGCAAAGAGGGAGACTATGGCAAGCGTAGGCGTAAGCGACGCGGAAGACGTAAGAACTTGCTAAGTAAAACAATCGGATATTTGCTTGCGATTGTACAGTTTATCTTATCGGTAGTTTTGATAGTAAATGTGTTGTTTTTTGATATGCTTCCGATGACGTATGTAGGCGTCGCAATAGGAATTCTGGTAATTTTGCTTGGAATTACTCTGCTGAGCCAGATACTTGCAAAAGGTAAAGGAATAGCCGGAAAAATATTCTGCGTTATCATGTGCGTTGTTTTGGCAGCAGGATCATTCTATCTGGGCAAAGTGAATGCCGCGGCAGGTAAAATATTTGGCAGTAATAAGTCTACCAGTGCAATTGTAGTTGCAGTAAAGGCTGATGATAAGGCAGAGGAGCTGAAAGATGCGGCCAATTATAAATTTGGTATTCAGTACACCGCATATGCAGACCAGATGCGTACCGGACTTGATGCAATAGAGAATGAAGCGGGGCAGACACTTCAGGTTCAGGAATACAATAACCTGATTGATGAGGCGAATGCGTTGCTGAACGATGAAGTTCAGGCAATCATTTACAATTCAAGCCAGACCAGTATTGTACAGGAACAGATACCGAAATTTGAAGAGTCGATTAAAATAATTTATACACATAATATTGTGGTGGAAATTCAAAATGAAGCAGTTGATTCCAGTATGACAGAGCCGTTTGCAGTTTATTTGAGTGGTATGGATACTTACAATGAGATTTCCTCTGCAGACAGAAGTGATGTGAATATTATTGCAGTGGTAAATCCGCAGAGCCATCAGATTCTTTTGATATCGACGCCAAGAGATTATTATGTTACAATTCCGAATATTTCGGGAAGGCAGCGCGACAAGCTGACTCATGCCGGAATTTATGGAGTTGATGCGTCTATGGCTACACTTGAACGATTATATGAGATGGATATCCAGTTCTTTGGAAGAGTAAACTTTACGTCACTTATTAATATCGTGGATGCGCTTGGTGGACTGGATGTTGTGTCTGATGAAGAGTTTGATACAGGATGGGAATCCGGGGCAGAAATACATGTAAATGAAGGCACCAATTACTTTGATGGAAAGAGTGCCTTGGCTTTCTGCAGAGAAAGACATGCCCTTGCAGATGGAGACAATGCACGTGGAAGGCATCAACAGGCAGTCATTACTGCGATGATTAAGAAGATGATGTCTCCTGCTATGCTGAGAGGTGCAACAGAGATTATTGATTCTGTCAGTGATGGCGTGGATACGAATTTTACTATGGAACAGATTCAGTCGTTGGTGAAGACACAGCTTCGGAAGAATCCGGAGTGGCATATTTATTCGGTGACAGCGGAAGGAACCGGTGCAAAACAGACCTGTTACTCTTCTGGAAGTACACTTCTTTATGTATCGATACCAGATGAGCAGTCTGTAGCAAATATTATAGATTTGGTCAATCGTGTAGAAGCGGGAGAAGTTCTGGAAGGCTCTACGAATACGTCTGAATAAATAGTGCATAGGTAAGAGACAATAAAAAAGGCATTCTGAAAAAAAATTCAGAATGCCTTGACTTTTTTAGAACAATATAATACAATATCCAAGGCGCTAAAAAAGTGTAACGTATTTTTTGCGCTCAAAAACAGAAATGTTTAACGTAACCAATTATTACATCATAGGAGGTGAAAGAGATGCCAACATTTAACCAGTTAGTAAGAAAAGGACGTCAGACAGCTGTAAAGAAATCTACAGCTCCAGCTCTTCAGAAGGGATACAACTCTTTGAAGAAGAAAGCTACTGATGTATCTGCACCACAGAAGAGAGGTGTATGTACAGCAGTTAAGACAGCTACACCTAAGAAACCTAACTCAGCTCTTAGAAAGATCGCCAGAGTTCGTCTTTCTAACGGAATCGAAGTAACAAGCTACATCCCAGGAGAAGGACACAACCTTCAGGAACATAGCGTTGTTCTGATTCGTGGTGGTCGTGTTAAGGACTTACCAGGTACAAGATACCATATCGTTCGTGGAACACTTGATACAGCAGGTGTTGCAAAAAGACGTCAGGCACGTTCTAAATACGGTGCTAAGAGACCAAAAGACGCTAAGAAATAAGATTTAAAACATTTGTAACGAGTTATCGTATCACAAACAGAACTATGAGATTATAGTTGGTTGCGGGTTTAATCCATATAAATCCTGCCTTCCGGCAGGAATGAGGATGTCCCGTGAGCAATACACATAGAAAGACACATGTGAGTACCGATGAATTATTCAAGTAAAGTGAAGAACTTTACCAACATGTATAAGGAGGGAAGGACCGTGCCACGTAAAGGACATACTCAGAAAAGAGACGTATTAGCGGATCCATTATACAATAACAAAGTTGTTACAAAGCTTATCAATAACATTATGTTAGATGGTAAGAAAGGTGTAGCACAGAAGATTGTATATGGCGCATTTGAAAGAGTTGCAGAAAAATCAGACAAACCAGCTCTTGAAGTATTCGAAGAAGCAATGAACAACATCATGCCAGTACTTGAAGTAAAAGCAAGACGTATTGGTGGTGCAACTTATCAGGTACCAATCGAAGTTAGAGCAGACAGAAGACAGACATTAGCTCTTCGCTGGCTGACAATCTTTTCTCGTAAAAGAGGAGAAAAGACAATGGAAGAAAGATTGGCAAATGAAATTCTTGATGCAGCAAACAACACTGGTGCATCTGTAAAGAGAAAAGAAGAAATGCACAAAATGGCAGAAGCGAACAAGGCATTTTCACACTATCGTTTCTAAGATACATTGCGTGTTATCAATTATAGGAGGAAAAGACCTTGGCTGGAAGAGAATATCCATTAGAGAGAACGAGAAACATTGGTATCATGGCTCATATTGATGCTGGTAAGACTACTACAACAGAACGTATTCTTTACTATACCGGTGTTAATCATAAAATCGGTGATACTCATGAAGGTACTGCTACCATGGACTGGATGGAACAGGAACAGGAAAGAGGTATCACAATTACTTCAGCCGCAACAACTTGTCACTGGACTTTACAGGAAAACTGTAAAGCAAAACCAGGTGCACTGGAACATCGTATCAATATCATTGATACTCCAGGACACGTAGACTTCACAGTAGAAGTTGAACGTTCCTTACGTGTACTTGACGGTGCAGTTGGTGTATTCTGTGCAAAAGGCGGCGTTGAGCCTCAGTCTGAAACTGTATGGCGTCAGGCTGATACCTACAATGTACCACGTATGGCATTCATCAATAAGA
>CAJMSZ010000050.1 GCA_905216215.1 uncultured bacterium
ATTAATGTAATCATCCGGCTTTTGTTTCAGTTGGGACAAAAGAACAACCGTCTCAACGGTATTACCTCTTTCCCACAAAACTTTCCTTACTTCCTTACCGTCACGATATATCGGAAAATTGAACTCTATTGATTTCAACGGCATTTCCGACTCTCCGTTTGGGTATATTTGAATTTCTTTTATGAGATAAGAAATAACGCTTTTCTTTTCTTCATCACTCATTATAGCATAGAGCTTTCCAAAATTCTTCATTATTTTGTAAACATTCTCCAGAGTAATGGCTTCCATCTCAATAGAACTTCTTCGTAATTTTGCATCTTCAATTCGTTCCTCCAACTCAACAATCGTATCGTACAGCCCATCAAGTCTTAATGTCATATCGTGGATTTTTCTCTCACGATAACGGGCATCAGCAGGAAGATTATCAATCTCCCGTTCCAGACGAGCTTTATTCAAATCAACCTCCTTCAGCTTACTTTCATAATTTGCAATTTCCTTATCAACATTACTTGTATCTGTCTGTATTCCAATTCTGCTTTTTATCTCTCTGGCAAAGTACTTGTCACTTACCAACTCTTTGACTGCTTCAATAACAAGCGGCTCAATATCTGTTTTTCTCAAAGAAGCCTTATAATCACAATGATGTCCTCGCTCCTGCTTATTTCTCCCACATATATAATAATAGACTTCCTTATATGTACCGTCCTTATTTGTCCAAGCGTGTTTGTTAGTATACATTGAGCTTCCACACATAGGACATTTCAATACACCTGTCAAAAGATGCGACCTATCTTTGCCAACCTTTGACGGTTGCTTAATTCCCGTGGCGATACGCTTTGCACGAACCTTTTCCCATAATTCCTCGCTGACAATACCCTCGTGCTGTCCTTCCTCTAAAATATAATCATCGGTGTGAACCTGTTTATACTCGTTTTTAGTTCCTTTTACTTTCTCCCTTGTTCTTCTTCCGTAAGCAATTTTACCACAATAAACAGGATTATCTAATATCTGCCGTATAAGATGGCTGCTCCAAGTTTCCAATTTCCCATTCTGGCGTGGTATCTTTTTAATTCCTTGAAGATTAAGATATTTCGCCACTCCGCCAAGTCCAATATCAGAATTACCAAACTTCTCAAAGATAATGCGAATAGCTTTCGCTTCCGTTTCTTCTATTAAAAGCTGATTATTTTCAAGATAATATCCGTAAGGAGCAAAGCCACCATTCCAACCGCCCTGTCTGGCTTTTTCCCTGCGTCCATTCATTGTCTGCTCTATAATATTTTCTCTCTCAATTTCTGCAACAGCAGAAAGAACAGATATTAAAAGCTTTCCGCTTGTCTGTGATGAATCAATTCCTTCTTCAATACAAATAAGGTTTATGCCATAAGACTGAACGAACTCCAATGAATTTAAGATGTCTGCTGCATTTCTTCCGAAGCGTGACAACTTATATACTAAAATATAATCTATCTCTAATCCGTTTTTTATATCAGACAGCATTTTCTTAAATGCAGGTCGCCCCTCAATAGATTTTCCTGACTTTCCTGCGTCCTCATATACACCTACAATCTCCATTTCCTCTCTGTCTGCAAATCGTTTCAAACTATTTTTCTGACCTTCAAGGCTATATCCATCAACCTGCATTTCTGTACTTACTCTTGGATATAAAACACATTTCTTTCCCTCTCTGTTCATTCTGTTACCTCCGATAGTTTAGAAAAATGTGATATGTAAGGTTGCGTAAGATTACGCAACACAATCTAAATCTTGCAGAACTGATTTTCCGTATTTTTCAACTATCTGCACCATAGCACTGATAAAAGCGTCAAAGTTTTCCTTTTCATCAGCTACAATGTCAGGCTGCTGTTCTGCATTCTCTATTATTTTTACATTTTCCATCTGAATACCTCCGCAAGAGCAAAGCGGCTGTTCACTCTAAATTATAGAGATACAGTCGCCCTTTGGCGAATGTGCAAATCCACCCACACATTCACATTTACACATTTTTATCAATTCTTTTTTCAAGCGAAACGCTGATAGCCAGAGCTTTATCAACAGCAACAAGAAAACGCCCATCAAGGGTTCCTAAATACTCTTGCAGGCGTTGTTTATCAATGGTACGAATTTGCTCCAATAAGATAATGGAATCTTTATCAAGTCCATTGACATTGTGTACGATAGTGTGTGTCGGTAGTTTTTTCTTTGTTCCAATCTGTCCTGTAATCGCCGCTACAATGACCGTAGGGCTGTGCTTATTCCCTGTATCATTAGAAATGATAAGTACAGGTCGTGTACCGCCTTGCTCCGAGCCGATGACGGGGTTTAAGTTTGCGTAGTAGATGTCGCCACGCTTAATGATTCTATCCATAGTGTTTGACCTCCCATTTGGATTTAGGCAGGAGCATCCTGCCTATGTAACAGCCAAACACAAGGAAGTATTTAAGGTCGGAGCATATAAACAAAGCTCTGTTCTTATGACCGCCCTGTATCTGGCATTATGATAGGAAGTTATCGCCCTTGATATTAAACTGAATACCGCCGACAACGCCGTCCTCGGAAGTCTTTTTCAGGGCAATCGTGCCTGTCGGCGTTTCAATATTGAGATATGCGACAACCGTATCGGCGTTCTCAACGCCCGTTACCAAATCCTGCAAGTTCGGGTCGCCGTAAGCAATCATCTTTGCACTGTCGCTGACTGTCGGCACGCCGTTTCGCTTTGCCGTGATACGGACAGAGCCAGAAACGGCAACGGCAGAGCTGATTGTCAGCTTATCGCCAGACCTTGACACCTTTACATTTCCGTCAGAGCTTGAAAAGCTGTAATCGGAAAGGACACTGTTTTTATCGGTCAGCGTGATACTGTACTTTCCGTCCTTATAGGCAAGCTCTTTGGTAATATCATTTTTACCGCCCGACATAAAGCTCGGAATGGTGTTATGCTCACTCAGCAGCGAAACAATCTGGTCATAGGCAGCCTTTGCTCCGCTGTTGGGATAATTTGAGCCGAAGTGCAGGCTGTATGCCTTTGTACTGTTCTGCTGATATGAGCCTGTGGCTTCACGGCAGCCTGTTACAAACTCCCATACAAGAGTCTGTGTCGCAAGCCATTTTTCATCATCACTGCCCGACAGATGACTGCGGTTACCCTGATACCCATAGAGCAGGGCAAGTCCAACCGCCTTTTTCTGGTTTGTGGAAAGGGCGTTCCAAGTATCTGAGGAAGCCTTTTTCAAGGTGTTTCCCGTTTTCAGCGGTACGCCCGGCTGAATACAGAACGCATTTTCTCCGTCCACAAACATACGGTATTTGTATTTTCCCGTACCGCCTGCGGTATAGCCGTCAAAGACAGCACTTGAATTGTATCTCATCGTATTGCCGCTGCTGTCATAGGTGTGGGTAAAAGAAATCGTGCCTATATCGCCCGCAGCAAACGCCGTTGTCGCAGGCAAAACGGACAATGCCGTGACCGCAGCCATAAGAGCAACCGCAGCCTTTTTGAATAATCTACGAAATTTCATCGTTTACCTCCTGTTATTGTTGAGTTGAATTTACCTTACTAACCGAAAAAAGCCGCCTGTTGGCAGCTCATATATTTTCTTTTTTCGGATAGTTACTGGTAGTAGTTAGGGGGAGAGGTGTGGAGAGGGGGAAGCCGAAAATATGGCTATCCACCGTAAACAGGCAGACCTCGCCCTCGGTGTGTGGCTATCGTTCACGGTCTTTGCTCCGCTGCAAATGGCGGTTGTAAAACTCCAACGCTTTCACAACAAAGTCCGATTCCTGCCCTCTGGGAATAGACTTGGGGATGAGCTTGATTATCCGTTCATCACGAAAGGCAGGCTTCTCCCTCTGGTTTGGTTTTTCCTCCTCCATAATGGATTGAATAACCTCGTCCGTGAGCTTATCATCCTGCATAAACTTCTTCATTTTGATAGCCTGTGCAAGTGACGGGGTAGCGTCGCTGTACTCCATCGCTTCAAGCAGAGTGTATTGCTGCTCTTCGGGCAGATAAGAGATTTCCACCGCAGGACGAAAAGCAATCTGCCTGTCATCGACCATTTGCAGAATTTCGGGAACAAGCTCGGTAAGGCGGATATAGCGGCGTATCTGGTCTTTGCTTTCTCCTACAAGTTCGCCCAATTCTTCATCGGAACGACCTTTCGGTAAATTAGTCGCCAATGGCGACGCATTTTCTTTCGGGGGTCTGCCTGCTTGCCGCTTCATTGCTTCAAGCCGCATTTTATAGGCAAAGGCTTTCTCACTCGGTAGAATCGTTGACCTCTGCAAGTTGCTCTCCACCATTACAATAATGGCTTCATCACGGCTTAAATCCTTAACCTCGCATTTCAGCGTTTCCAATCCTGCAAGCTCACACGCCTTTTTCCGCCTGTGTCCGCTGATAAGCTCATACCGTCCGTCCTCTTTGAGCCGAACAGTCGCAGGGGTCATTACACCATTTCGTTTAATACTATCGACAAGCTGCTCCATATCCTCGTCTATGAAAACCTTAAACGGGTGGTCTGGGAACTCGTCAATTTCTGAAATGGGAATATCCCTTATCTTACTGAGCTTCGCTTCTTCACGGCTCTGGTCTGTTTCAAACAGGTCATCGTAAGCGGTCAGCTCGATTTTTGTTTCTTTGCTTCTCGCCAATGTCTGCCACCTCCTTTCCGAACTGCTCATAAGCTGCGGCAACCTTTCCGTTTTTGTCATAAGCGAAAATGCTTTTTCCCTCTGCCGTGGCTTCAACTGCACGGATGGAGTGCGGTATCTGGGCATCAAAGACTTTGATGTTCTGACCGTATACACTCTTTACCAATGCAGTCACTTCCTTAGAAATGTTGGTGCGTGGCATTACCATCGTCATTAAGATACCGTCAATCCGCAGGTGGGGATTGATTTGCCGCCTGACTTTTGACACGGAGCGTAGCAACAGCTCCAGACCTTTCGCTGAAAGATAATGCGGCTGCGTGGGGATAATCACGCTATCAGCCGCCGCTAATGCGTTGATTGTCAACATCCCCAAGCTCGGCATACAGTCGATAAGCACATAATCATAATTCTTTTTAACCTCGCTCATACAGGTCTTTAGAACACGCTCACGGCTAATAGCGTTAATAAGCCTTACTTCCAGACCAGACAGCTCAATGTTAGAGGGTAACAAGTCAACGCCCTCACCGTGGTGCAGGATACCGTTCTGAACATCTATGGGATTATCGTCAATGATGTCCTGCATAATGGTGGCAAGGGAGATGGGTAAATCGTCTGGTCGTGGATAGCCAAGCGACATTGTAAGGTTAGCCTGTGCATCCGCATCGACAAGCAGAACTTTCTTTCCCTGCTGTGCCAAGCTCACGCCCAGATTGACCGCCGTTGTTGTCTTGCCGACACCGCCTTTCTGATTGGTCAGAGCAATTACTTTGCAATTTGACATTTGTGCGTCCTCCTTTCGCATAGATTTAGCCGCTTTGTCAAGGCGGCTATGTAAGAGTAGCAGAGAAAGCAGAACGCAAAAAAACCGCCTACTCTTAGTAAGTTAAGAATAAGCGGCTCAGATGATTTGTACTTTATACATATTCAATTCTCAGCTTCTTGACAGGTGCGTTTGCGACCTTAAATATAAGTTCGTCAACGCAGTCTGCATATCTGCCTTGCTGTATAAGCTGATTTTTCAGCTCTACAAGGCTATGTAATAAGGTTGTCTTTTGGCGACTATCCAGATATATGTGATATGTTTGCTCTCTCATAAACAGCACCTCCGTTTCTGGTTTCATTATATATAGAAGCCCAAAACTGTTCAAAGGTGCAAATTTGAGCGAAAAAAAATAAGCGTACCACTATTTCTAATGATACGCTTATCCGTTTAGATTACCTCAAAATACTTCAAAGCATCTTTGATTGCTTCTACTTTTTCCGCTGTTGGATGTTTTCTCGGATTTTTTAATTCCTCTACCGCATTTGGAGCATCATACATCGGCAAACCTAAATCTCTCTTAACCTCTGCGATATATGCGGTATGTACTTTGAAGCCATACTTCGCTTCTATGTACTCCTTTATCATTTTGTAGGTGACTCGCTCTTTCGGCTTATAGGCTTCTGCTCTTTCAGCGATTGCTTTTAACGGAACTTTACCCTCACCCTCGCCAAACTCCACTTTTATGTTGATATGACTGTCTGGCTTTTTGTGGGAAAGCAGTACTACCGTCTCTATATGCCCCGTATGTGGAAACATATCCACCGCCCTTACTTTCCGCAGCTCATACCCATTTCCACACAGATACTTCAAATCCCTTGCCAGCGTCGCCGAGTCACAGCTTACATACACAATCCGCTCCGGCTGCATATTTACCATGGTTGTCAGTACACTCTCTTCGCACCCTTTTCTAGGTGGATCAACCATAATTACATCTGCATGAGCAGACTCGCCAGGATGCTCTTTGGCATACTCCGCATAGTACATTGGCAGAACTTCTTCTGCTTTTCCCACAAAGAATTCTGCATTCTGGATTCCGTTAATCTCTGCATTTCTTCTCGCATCTTCAATTGCCTGTGGTACAATTTCCACACCATATACTTTTTTGGCTTTCTGGGCCAAGAAAAGGGAAATGGTTCCTATTCCGCAATAAACATCCCACACGGTTTCATTTCCCGTAAGTCCGGCATATTCCAGTGCCTGTCCATAAAGTACTTCCGTCTGAACAGGGTTGACCTGATAGAACGACAGTGGCGAAATCTGATATTTAACATTTCCTATATAGTCTGTGATATAAGTCTGTCCCCAGACAGGCTGAATCTGTTTTCCCATGATGACATTCGTATTTTCTTCATTGATGCTGAAGGTAATACTTGTCATACCCGGAATTTCTGCCAGTACCTCTGCTAATTTTTCGCTGTATGGCAATTTCTTCCCATTAATCACCAGACATACCATAATTTCTTTAGTTGTAAATCCTACACGAATCAAGATATGGCGAACCAGTCCTTTATGTGTTTCTTCATTATAAGCAGTCAGCTTGTGCTGATTCATAAATGCAAGAATCTTCTCCAAAACCACCTGATTTATTTCAGCTCCAAGTGCACAGTCCAGATTCGGAATAATCTGATGGGTTCTCCCTGCATAAAATCCGGCAATCAAGTTGCCCTCTTTATCTGTTCCAACCGGGTATTGGGCTTTATTTCTATAATGAAATGGTTCTTCCATGCCAGCAATCGGCTCCATAATTTCATCAATAAATGCTTCGGGAAAGCCACCAATACGAATCAGATTTCCACGTACTTTATTCTTTTTGAACTCCAACTGTTTGGAATAAGAAAGGGCCTGAATCTGACATCCACCGCAGGTTCGTGCAACGGAGCAGACAGGCTCAACTCTGTCTGGAGATGGTGAGAGAAGTTTCATAAGACGGGCATAGCCATATTGTTTTTTCGCCTTCATAACTTTTACTTCCGCCACATCCCCAATTAAGGCATCTTTGACGAAGAGGGTAAATCCATCTACTTTCCCGATTCCTTCTCCATCCACACCCATATCTGTAATTTCAACTGTAAGTATATCGTTCTTTTTAAACATTGTTTTCTTCCTTAAATGCTTGTCTTTCTCAAATTCGAATCAAAAAGACGGTTAAATCCAAGCCATTCTTTGGTATCCTTGTCTTTGAATATCTCAATTAAGGTCTGCATTTTTGCATCAGTATTATCTGCAAAATTAAGTGCAAGAGCCTCTGCAAGTGCCGGTTTCTTCGGAGAACCAAATTCCAATTCCCCATGATGTGCAAGAATACAATGCTTTAACTCACTTGCAAGCTTCGGTGGAAAATCCGGAATCTCACGGATGGCGTCTGACATCATTTCCGTTCCAATCACAATATGCCCAAGAAGCTGGCCGTCATCTGTGTAATCATTTTCCGGGAAAGTAGAAAGTTCTTTCGTCTTTCCAATATCGTGGCAAATAGCTGCCGTAAACAGCAAATCCTTATTCAGAATCGGGTATGCTCCCACGTAATATTCACATAACTTCACCACACTTAAGGTGTGTTCCAAAAGTCCCCCTGCGAATCCGTGATGTACACTTTTGGCAGCAGAATGTGCCTTAAAGCTCTTGATAAAGTCCTCATCTTTCACAAAATAATACTGCAGAATCTGTTGTAAATATGGATTCTCAACCTGGGAAACATACCCCAGCAATTCCGCATACATGCCATCTACACTTTTCTCACTGGTCGGCATATAGTCTGCCGCATTGTACTCATCTTCCCCCGCTACACGGAGCTGCTTGATATTTAGCTGCAGATTTCCATTATAAGAAATCACTTCACCGTATACATCGATAAAATCTTTCTCATCATAATCAGAAATCCCATGGGAATTCGGATCCCATACCTTTCCATCTAAGGTTCCTGTTTTATCCTGCAGAATCAGATTATCATAAGGTTTCCCATTCCTAGTCTCTGCACTTCGTTTCCCCTTACATAAATATATTTCCCGAATAGTATCTCCCTCGCGTAATGTATTGATATACTTCATCTTATTTTCTTCCTTTATTCTTTATTTCCAATCGTCACCTTGAACGGAATTGCAACATATTCTTCCGAACCAATTCGCTGTACAGTCAGTTGGATTTCTTCTCCGGTTTTGCACTTTGACAACTGATTCTGATATTCATAGAGCGTTCGGATATCTTTGCCATCCATTTTTACAACAACATCTCCGTTCTGGATTCCTGCAGACATTGCCGGTGAGTCCGCCTCAATCTCTTTCACATAAACTCCTCGCGGAATCCCTTGTGCCTCTGAAATTTCTTCTGTTACCTCAACTCCCCAAATGCCAAGATATGGTACACCATTTCCATTGGATAACAGTTCGATGATTTCCTTAATCCCGGATATGGCATACCCCGTCACCAGATTCTTACTGTCTTTTCCGGTAACCACCTGATCTGCAAGCCCGATTACTTCACCATCTACATTGAATAAGATACTGCTGCCATTTTCTGCCGCAGTAATATCTGTTGTCAGCAAGCGATACTGCCTGTCTGCCGAACTGAGATAATTGCCGGTGGAACTGATAATCCCATAACCAGATCCATCGGTATAGCCAAACTGATTACCAAGTGTGATCACAGGCATTCCTTGGCTCATCAAATTCGAATTCCCCAGTATGGCTTCTTTAATCTGATTTTTCGTAGCATCTTTTACTTCACTGGCACTTACAGAAAAAATAGCAATCTGAGAATTTTTATCTTCCTTCTTCAGAGTTGTCGAATAGGTTCTATGGTCACAGAAGGTAATTGTCAAATCTCCTTCATTATCCAGAATCCGTGCAGGTGCTGCAACCAGAATTTCCAGTCCATTTTTCCAGATGATAACACCCGATACACTGTCCATGTCTTCCTCCTGGGATTCCAGTGTAGTATTATCCCCTGAAATGCCTACCGTCACAACACATTTTCCCGCTTCTGTTGCAACCTCAGTCAAGGATTTTTGCATTTCCCGGTAATTTTCTACAGTAAATGCTTTTTGCTCTTCCTGAACTTGCTCTGCATTTTCTCCTTCAGCCACCTCTTCGTCACCTTCCGAAGCCTCATCCTCTGGAATGGTCACTTTCTCCTGTTTTTTCATAAATGTAGATTCTGCCCATGGTCTGCACACTGCAAACGCCACACATGCAACCACACCAAAAACAAGCCCTTTCACTGCTGTACGAAAAAGACCTCCTACAATTTTCCCGGGTTTCTTCTGCTCATCCTTAATGGTTTCCTGCAAAAAAGAATAAGATTCTTCCTCTTTTTCTTCCTTTTCCGGTTCTTGCTTCTCTTTCCAGTCATGCTCCATATATTATCATTTTCTCCTATATTTCAAAGATTTTCAGCAAGTAACTACAGTTAAGTATACATGATTCCTCTCAATTGTTCAATGCTAATCAAAATTTCCGCTTTCTACTTTCCTTTCCATTTCAAATACGTTAAAATGAATACAGAATCTATTTTACTCACACAACACGAGGTAATTTATTTTATGAACCAGAAAACATTGACCAAATTAGAATTTGATAAAATTATAGAACTACTTATAGAACACGCCTCCTCTATGGGTGGCAAGCATGCATGCAAACACATCAAGGTCCTGACAGATATATCTGCTATCAATACCGCGCAGGAACAGACTGCTGCCGCATTTACCCGGATTATCAAGAAAGGGCATTTATCCTTCAGTGGCTGTTACGCGGTTTCCGATTCCCTAAAGCGTCTGGAAGTAGGAAGTACTCTCACAGCGCCGGAGCTGCTCCGCATTGGTAAACTGTTAAAAGTGACCGCTCATGCGAAGACCTATGGAAATCATGAGACGGTAGATGAACCGTACGATTGTCTGGATGTCTTTTTTGAGGCATTAACCCCCCTTTCACAGATTTATGCTGAGATTGACCGTTGTATCATCAGCGATGATGAAATCAGTGATGATGCAAGTGCCAATTTGAAGCAGATACGCCGACGCATTAACGGCATGAATGACAAAATCCACTCTACTTTAACCGGACTGTTAAATGGTTCCATGCGAAGCTATTTACAGGATGCCATCATCACCATGCGTGGAGACCGGTATTGTCTGCCTGTGAAAGCCGAATACCGGAATCAGGTGGATGGAATGATTCACGACCAGTCCTCTACCGGTTCCACCTTATTTATCGAGCCAATGGCTATTGTGAAATTAAACAACGACTTAAAGGAACTTTATCGTCAGGAGCAGGAAGAAATCCAGGTAATTCTGTCCCGTATCAGTGCGGATGTAGCTGAGTATGTAAATGAAATCCGCATAAATTATAAGACCTTAACCGAACTGGATTTTATCTTTGCAAGAGGCTCTCTGGCTTTAGATATGAATGCAAGCCGTCCGATTTTCAATCAGGAGGGACGCATCCGGATTCGGGAAGGACGTCATCCCCTTTTGGATAAAAAGCGAGTTGTTCCTATTTCCTTAACCCTTGGTGACACCTTTGACCTTTTGATTGTAACCGGTCCTAACACCGGTGGTAAAACCGTATCCTTAAAAACCGTAGGACTCTTTACCCTTATGGGACAGGCAGGGCTTCATATTCCCGCCTTAGAACGCTCAGAGCTGGCTGTATTTAAGAAAGTATTTGCCGATATTGGTGATGAGCAAAGTATAGAACAGTCACTGAGTACTTTTTCTTCCCATATGACAAATATTGTTTCATTCCTGAAACATATTGATAAAAATTCTCTGGTATTGTTTGATGAACTTGGAGCCGGAACCGACCCTACGGAGGGTGCCGCACTGGCAACTTCCATTTTATCTTATCTGCATGACCAGGGCATTCGCACTATGGCAACCACTCACTACAGTGAATTAAAGGTCTTTGCGCTTTCTACTCCGGGTGTGGAAAATGCATGCTGTGAATTTGATGTAGAAACCTTAAGTCCAACTTATCATCTGCTAATCGGCATTCCCGGAAAGAGTAACGCCTTTGCTGTTTCAGAAAAATTAGGACTTCCTTCCTATATCATTGATGATGCCAAATCCCGCTTAAGTGAACAGGATGAATCTTTTGAAGATTTGCTGACAGATTTGGAGGAAAAACGCCGCACTATAGAGAAGGAACACTCCGAAATTGCCACATACCGCCGGGAAATGGAACGTCTGAAATCAGAAATGGCTTCCAAACAGGAAAAGCTGGACGCACAGCGTGACCGCATTATCCGCGAGGCTAATGAAAAGGCCACTTCCATTGTCCGTGAAGCCAAGGATTTCGCTGATGAAACCATGAAGAATTTCCGCAAATTTGGTAAAGAAAGTATTTCCGCTTCTGAAATGGAAAAAGAGCGTGAGCGCATTCGTAAGCAACTTGCCAAAACACAAAATACAACAAAACTAGAAGTGAAAAAACCGAAGAAGCAGTATAAAGCCAGCGATTTCCATTTGGGAGATTCCGTAAAGGTACTGAGTATGAATCTGACCGGTTCCGTCACTTCCCTTCCAGATTCAAAGGGAAACCTGTATGTTCAGATGGGCATTCTCCGTTCTCAAGTAAATATTTCCGATCTGGAAATTATCGAAGAACCACTTACTGTAACCGCAAAACAAATGCGCCGTACTTCTACAGGCAAAATGAAGATGAGCAAATCCATGTCTGTGAGTCCGGAAATTAATTTATTGGGAAAAACAGTCGATGAAGCTATAGCAGTTCTGGATAAATATCTGGACGACGCCTACATTGCCCATGTAAGTCCAGTTCGCATTGTGCACGGAAAAGGTACGGGTGCTTTAAGAAATGGAATCCATCAGTACCTGCGTCGTCAGAAAAACATCAAATCCTTCCGCCTTGGGGCTTTTGGCGAGGGAGATGCGGGTGTAACAATTGTTGAATTTAAATAAAAACGGAAAGGAGTATTTATGACTACCAAACAAAAAATATTAATCGTTGATGACGATGAAAATATAGCAGAGCTGATTTCGCTGTATCTTGCCAAGGAATGTTTTGATACCATGATGGTTCATGACGGAATGGATGCCATTTCTGCCTTTGATACCTATCAGCCCAATCTGATTCTTCTGGATTTAATGCTGCCAGGCATTGATGGCTATCAGGTATGCAGGGAAATCCGTGGCAAATCCAACGTACCGATTATTATGCTGTCTGCCAAAGGAGAGGTATTTGACAAAGTACTTGGACTGGAACTTGGAGCAGATGACTACATCATCAAACCTTTTGATTCAAAGGAACTGGTTGCCCGTGTGCGTGCGGTATTACGCCGTTACCAGACTCAGCCTGCCGTTCAGCAGACCACTACACCGCAAAACCAGGGAAAATGCGTAGAATACCCTGGAATTATCATTAACCTTACCAATTATTCTGTTATGGTAGATGGTAAAAATGTGGAAATGCCGCCAAAAGAACTGGAGTTATTATATTTTCTTGCAGCATCTCCTAATCAGGTATTCACCCGCGAACAGCTTCTGGACCAGCTTTGGGGATATGAATACATCGGTGACACACGTACTGTGGATGTTCATATTAAGCGGCTTAGGGAAAAGATTAAAGATCATCCCACATGGAAATTAAGTACCGTCTGGGGAATCGGCTACAAATTTGAGGTGAAATAATGCGCAGTACTTTATATCTGAAATTTATCTTGCTTTACATTATTTTGGGATTTTTAAGTCTCTTCATTGTGAGCGCATTGTCCTCTCCTCTGGTGACAGGTTATTTGGAAAATAATATCGCAGGCACACTTTATCAAAGTGCCAGCCTCATGTCCACAGACTACTTGTCCAAATATTTTTCAGAAGAAACCTCTATTGCAGATGTCTATACCCAGCTAAAAGGTATGAGTTCTTATCTGGAATCTACTGTCTGGTTCGTAGAGAAGGATGGTAGTATGATTGCCTCTGCCCACACAAAGGACATAACCACCGTCCCATCCTCCATTGAGAATTTTAATCCCATTGAAGCTGGCGGAAAGCAATATATAACAGGTACTTACCACGACTATTTTAATGAAGAAATGATTACTGTCATCGCTCCGGTCACACAACAATTTGTTACAAGGGGTTATCTGCTTGTCCACAAACCATACAGAACAGTAACTGACTGGAAAAATTTCTTCACATATCGTCTGCTTATTATGGTACTATGCGTATATCTGTTCTCTTTCATTATTTTACTTGGAGTTCATTTTTTCATTTATCGTCCACTTCGCAAGATTACCGATGCGGCCAAGCAATATGCTTCAGGCAATCTGGATGTTGTAATTCCGGTAAATTCCCAGGATGAAATGGGCTATTTATCCGCATCACTGAACTATATGTCTGCCCAGTTAAAGGACATGGAAGATTATCAGAAAAAATTTGTGGCAAATGTATCCCACGATTTCCGCTCTCCTCTTACTTCCATAAAGGGATATGTAGAGGCAATGGCTGATGGAACAATTCCTGTGGAAATGCAAGACAAATACCTGAAAATTATTTTATTTGAAACAGAACGTCTGACCGATCTGACAAAAGATCTGCTGACTTTGAATGAATTTGATACCAAACATTTATTACTCAACAGAACGGAATTTGATATTCAACAGCTTATCAAAGATACCGCAGCCAGCTTTGAGGGCACCTGTACCAGCAAACACATCACCATTGACCTGCTCTTTGCCTCCCGCACGTTAACTGTATGGGCAGACCAACGGAAAATTCAACAGGTACTTTATAACCTGCTGGATAATGCCATCAAATTCAGTGAGTTCGACTCTTCCATTACCATTGAAACAACAGAACGCGGTGAGAAAGCATTCATTTCTGTGAAAGATAACGGAATCGGAATTCCTCGTCAAAGTCTGAACAAGATTTGGGAACGTTTTTACAAAACGGATTTATCCAGAGGAAAGGACAAAAAAGGAACCGGACTTGGTCTTTCTATTGTGAAAGAAATCATTCAGGCCCACAATGAAAATATCAATGTCATCAGCACGGAAGGTGTAGGCACCGAATTCATCTTCTCTCTTTCCAAAACAAAAAGATAGAATCCACTTTCCAAGTGAGATTCTATCTTTTTATAATTTACGCGAGCAACGAGCCAAAGTCCGTGCTTGCACGAGACCTTGGCGACTGCCGCGATAACTTGAGAAACTCGCGAAGCGTGTTTCTCATAGTTTTCC
>CAJMSZ010000051.1 GCA_905216215.1 uncultured bacterium
CCATAATGAGCAAAGCGAATTAGGGCTGAGCACAGCGCAGGCGGGAATGAAGCGCGAGCCGACAGCCATAATGAGCAAAGCGAATTAGGGCTGAGCACAGCGCAGGCGGGAATGAAGCGCCAGCCGTCAGCCGACGAAGCTCTGCTTTGGCGGCTGAGCACAGCGCAAGCTGAGTATTTTCACCGAAAAACATCTAATAACATCGAAAAATACGCAAGGGATAATTTTTATGCTATTTTATATGAGACCTTTTAGCACTTTGATAATTGAAGAAAGGTTTCATACTATGGTATAATAACACCAACGAAAGGCGGTGTTGGAAAGTGAACAGTGAAGATTGTATGACAAAAGAAGAAATGCAGAGATTTTTGAATCGAGAGGCTGAGAAAGGCTCTACGGAATATGAAGCTTTAAAAGCATTGGCAGATATATTAGGTATTGAATTTCCTGAATTAAAAGGACATAGTAACAAATAAACAGCATCTACGGTATGAAACCAGCTAAAAGGTAGCAATAAAATCGCAAATGTGAAGTATCAATCAAAAAGCTTTACATGACCCGGAAATACTTCTATAATAGAAAAAAAGCATTTCATACGGAAGGAATTTATAAGATGTCTCGAAAGATAGAAGTCGTTGATTATCGCCCGGAATGGGAAAAAGAATATAAGGAAGAAGCAAAGAAAATCAGGCAGGCGCTGGGAAAGAACTGTGTTTCTATTGAACATATCGGAAGCACAGCAGTGAAAGGAATGAAAGCAAAACCGATTATTGATATTATGCCTGTTGTGAAAAAGCTTTCTGGGGTAGACGAACTCCACGAGGAACTGGAAGCGCTTGGGTATGTGTGTAAAGGTGAAAATGGAATTGTCGGCAGACGATTCTTCGTCAAAGGCGGGGAAAATCCAACATTTCATGTCCATATTTTTGAAGAACGGAATAAAAATGAAATCGGAAGGCATCTGGCGGTCAGAGAATATTTAAGAAATCATCCGGAAGATGCAAAGGAGTACAGCGAATTAAAGAGTCGTCTTGCTGCAGAATATCCAGAGGATATGGACGGCTATTGCGATGGAAAAGCAGATTATGTGAATGGACTGGAGAAAAAGGCGGTTCAGTGGACAGAAAAGCAGATGAAGATTGGCAGTTATGGCTCTATGGGCATGTGCATGGGAATGTGTCTCGGAGTAGCGATTGGAACGGCAACTTCCAATCTTGCGGTCTGCATGAGTCTTGGTCTGGCAATTGGAATGGTAGTAGGAACTTTTGTTGGCAGGAAAAAGGCAAGATAAAATGTAAAATGAATGTAGAAGCAAGAAAAACGGGCGGAATTTTATGAGTTCCTGCCCGTTTTTACCTGATATTTAATTCTGAATCTTTTCCAAGGTCTGGAAGAAATCTGGATAAGATACGTCAACACATTGGCTGTCCAGAATGGTAGTGCATCCTTCGGCAGCAAGTCCTGCGATGGAAAATGCCATTGCAATTCTGTGATCTAGATAACTGCTCACCGTTCCACCATGCACAGGATTGCCACCATGTATTATCATGCCATCTTCGGTTGGCGTCACATCTACACCCATAGACTTTAGACCTTCTGTAGTGGTCCAGATACGGTCAGTTTCTTTGACTTTCAGTTCGGCAGCGTCTTTGATAATGGTGGTTCCATCGGCAAATGCTGCCATGACAGCAATCATAGGAATTTCATCAATCAGCGAGGAAATAAGTGCTCCCTCAATGGTCGTTCCATGAAGGGAACTCGTTTTTACAAGGAGATCTGCAGTCGGCTCTCCATTACCTGAATGTCGGTTTAAATAAGTGATATTGGCTCCCATAGCTTCACATACTTTCAAAATGCCGGCACGGGTAGGATTAATTCCAACATTCTGAATTAACAATTCCGAATCTGGTACTAACAGTCCGGCTGCAATGAAATAGGCAGCTGAAGAGATATCGCCCGGAACAACAATGGCATGTCCGTATAACTCTTCGCAAGGAGTGATGGAGATAACAGCACTGTTGTCTGGATTCAGGCTTGTAGTAACTTGTGCGCCAAATTCATTTAACATGAGTTCTGTATGATTACGGGATAAATTGGGTTCCGTCACGGTAGTTGTACCTTCCGCATAGAGACCTGCCAGTAAGAGTGCCGATTTTACCTGTGCAGAAGCCACCTTCGAGTGATAATGAATCCCTGTAAGTGTGGGGTTACCCCCAACCGGAAGATGTGCGTTAATAAGGAGAGGAGCACATCCATTTATAAACTTGCTTTGGATATCAGCACCCATCATTTGCAGAGGTTCCATAATCCGGTTCATAGGACGGCTGTTTAACGAAGCATCTCCTGAGAGTGTGGAAGCAAATGCCTGTCCTGACAAAATGCCGGAAATCAGACGGGTGGTAGTCCCACTGTTTCCTACATTTAATATTTTAGACGGTGCGGAAAGTCCGTGAAGCCCTTTTCCATGAACGATGATTTTCTCTTTTGTATTTTCGATTTCAATTCCCATTTCCTGAAAGCAGCCAATGGTGGAAAGACAGTCTGCGCCCTGCAGAAAGTGCGAGATCTCTGTTGTTCCTTTGGCTAGTGCACCGAACATAACAGAACGGTGAGAAATGGATTTGTCTCCGGGAATCTGAATTTCGCCCCGAAGTCCTTTTGCTGTTTTGATTTCCATGAAAGTTTCCTCTTTTATCTTTCGTAAATAATGTAACGGTGACGCTGAAGTAATTTGGCAGCGCGGTCATTGGCATGTTCATCGTAAAATTCTATACGGAGAACACCTTCTTCAAACTCACGATTGTGAACAATTCCAATATTTTTGATACTGATGCCATTGGAAGCAAGGATGGTTGCAATGGTTGCAATGGCACCGGATTCATCCGGAATATCGCAGTAAATACAGAAGGACTTTTTAATAGGACCTGCAGATGACTCTGGCATGGAACTACGGTAATTGCGAGAATGGTCAAACATATCATAAATCTGCTGTTCTCTGCCCTGTTCCACGTATTCTTTTGCCTGTGTCAGTGCCTGAATATAATTTTCCAATATGGAGGAAATATTTTCTCTGTTCTGGGCACAAATATGCTGCCACATGGTAGGTGAGGAGGAAGCAATACGGGTAATGTCCTTGAATCCACCCGCAGCCAGGTGTTTCATCAGTTCATCCTTCGTATCTGTGTCTTTGACAAAATTTACCAGAGAAGCAGCAATAATATGTGGAAGGTGGCTGATTGTACCTGTCACATAGTCATGTTCTTTATAATCAAGTATCAGTGGAAGGGCATGAAGGGACTCCACTAGATCATGATATCTGGTTACCTTCTCTTCTGAAACGGAGGAGGAAGGTGTCAAAATATAATATGCGTTCTCAATAAGAATTGGTTTTGCATTGGAAAATCCACTCTTTTCCGAACCAGCCATTGGATGTCCACCGATGAAGTATGGTTCCAGACCCAGGCGGATGACTTCTTCATGTATAGGAGTTTTCACACTGCCTACATCTGTCAGAATCAAATCATCATGCAGATAAGGAAGCATTTGCTGTAAATATGCGGTGTTAAATGCCACAGGCGCACATAAAAATATATAATCACAGTTCTGGAAATTGTTATCAATGGAAGTACATGCTACTTGAATGACGGATTCCTGAGTAGCAAGAGCAAGGGTTTCTTTATTCTTATCAAAAGCGACAATTTCATAATCTGGGTAATACTGCCGGATTGCTTTGGCAATAGAGCCGCCGATGAGTCCAAGTCCGATAAATCCGATTTTGTTGTGTTTCATAAGTGATTACCTTTCATAATTCTGATATCATAATGATGTTGGGGTCAAAAGTATATGACTTCATGATACCTACGGATTTCTCCGCGTTTTACGCTCGCGAAATCATTAGTACCATTTTAGTGCATTCTGCTTTTACTGTCAATCAATCAACGCTTTAAAGCAAAAAAGTAAAATCTAGTTTGTGAAAAAAGCGTATACAAGAATGATGAAAATGAGCTTTTGTTGTTAAAAAACGATAAAAAGGTTGTAAATTGATAGAAAATTTAGTACAATAAGTACATGAAATATTGAAACGAGGAGGCAGCATAGATGAAGGTTTACAGAACAGACGAGATTAGGAATGTGGTTCTTTTAGGACATGGAGGGAGTGGAAAGACCAGTCTGGTAGAGGCTATGGCGTATGTTTCGGGGGCGACGAACAGACTTGGTACGATTGATGCTGGCAATACGATTAGTGACTTTGATAAAGAAGAACAGAAGAGAAAGTTCTCTACCAGCACAAGCCTGGTGCCGATTGAATGGGAAAAGGCAAAGATTAACGTGCTCGATACTCCGGGATATTTTGATTTTGTAGGTGAAGTAGAGGAAGCAGTCAGTGCAGCAGACGCAGCAGTTATCGTTGTATCAGGTAAGGCAGGTGTTCAGGTCGGAACAGAGAAAGCATGGGAATTATGTGATAAGTACAATCTGCCTCGTATGGTTTATGTTACAGAGATGGATGTGGACGATGCCAGCTTCCGTCAGGTTGTGACTGATTTAACAGAGAAATATGGTAAGGTAATCGCACCTCACTTTGCACCGATTCGTGAAAATGAAAAGTTAGTTGGTTATGTGAATGTAATCAAGAACGCAGCAAGAAGGTATACCGGTCTTGGAATGAAGGAAGAATGTGAGATTCCAGAATATTCAAAACCAAATCTGCAGCTTTATCGTGAAAAATTATTAGAGGCAGTTGCTGAGACAAGTGAAGCCTTTATGGAACGTTATTTTGAAGGGGATGAGTTCTCTGTAGAAGAGATTCGTTCTGCTATGCGAACAGAAGTTATGAACGGTGATATCGTTCCGGTGGCTATGGGTTCGAATGTTCAGGCGCAGGGTGTCGCAAACCTCCTTTCTGACATTGTACGTTTCTTCCCAAGCCCAGAGTACAGAGAATGTGCAGGAATCAACCGTAAGACCAATGAAATTTTCGTAGCAAACTATGATTTCGCTATGCCGAAGAGCGCCTATGTATTTAAGACAATGGTGGACCCGTTCATTGGTAAGTATTCTTTCGTTAAAGTGTGTTCAGGTGTACTGAAAGGTGACGACCTCCTTTACAATGCAGAAAGTGATGCAGAAGCCAAGGCCGGTAAGCTTTATACTTTAGTTGGAAATAAACCGGTGGAAGTAAGTGAATTGTTTGCAGGGGACATTGGAGCGATTGCGAAGCTTGGAACCACGAAGACAGGGGATACCCTTTCTACTAAGAATACGCCTATCTCTTATGGTAAGACAGAGTATTCGAAACCATATACATATATGAAATATGTGGTTAAGACTAAAGGCGATGAGGACAAGGTTTCTCAGGCTCTTTCCAGAATGATGGCAGAAGATGTTACACTTAAGGTTGTAAATGACAGTGAAAACAGACAGTCATTAATCTATGGAATGGGCGACCAGCATCTGGAAGTTGTTGTAAGCAAGCTGGAAGAACGTTATAAAGTCGGAATTACTCTGGAGCAGCCTAAGGTTGCATTCCGTGAGACCATTCGTAAGAATTCAGATGTGGATACCAAATACAAGAAACAGTCGGGAGGACATGGACAGTATGGGCATGTTAAGATGCGCTTTGAGCCATCCGGTGATTTGGAGACACCTTATGTATTTGAAGAAGAGGTTGTTGGTGGTGCAGTTCCGAAGAATTACTTCCCGGCAGTGGAAAAGGGACTTCAGGAATCTGTATTGAAAGGACCTTTGGCCGGCTATCCGGTAGTTGGTGTGAAAGCGGTTCTGTACGATGGTTCTTATCATCCGGTAGATTCTTCCGAAATGGCGTTCAAGACTGCAACAATTCAGGCGTTTAAGAAGGGATTCATGGAAGCAACTCCGGTTCTCTTAGAACCAATTGCTACGTTGAAAGTAAAAGTTCCAGATGATTATACCGGTGATGTTATGGGTGATTTGAACAAACGTCGTGGACGTGTTCTTGGAATGGACCCGGTAACCGGAGGATATCAGATTGTTACAGCAGATATTCCGATGACAGGATTATTTGGATATTGCACAACTCTTCGATCAATGACCGGAGGACGTGGAACGTATTCTTATGAATTTGCCCGTTATGAACAGGCGCCTGCCGATGTACAGGAAAAAGAAATCAAAGCCCGTGCAGAAGAATAAAGCTTCGTGTACAATCAAAAGAATATAGAGGAATATAGATGAGATAGAAGTCAGGCCGATGTCCTGGCTTTTATCGTATTTATTTTCAAAGTTATAAAAAAAAAATCACAAAAATTAGCCGTTTTCGTGTATACTTAGGATTAATATGGTATTAGAAGGAATACTGTAATTAAAAATGTTAAGGAGGGCTTATGAAGAAGAAAGGAATGGTATGGGGAATTATCACTTTGGTTTTGCTTGGTGGTGTTTATTATTATCTGGCACTTCCGGCCATTAATATTCATTCTGTGGATGTCTGGTATTTTGTGTTGTTTTTGGTGGCTGCTATTGGCGCAATTTATGCACTGCGAAAAGGAATTCGCAGAGGTGAAGTGAGGGAATCCAGGACGTTGAGAGGAATTATTACCATATTTGGTGTATTGCTCATTATTTTTATTGGTGGTTCTGTTTTGTCCTCACCGATTGTAAATGCCAAAAAGTATCAGTCGCTTTTAACTGTCGAGGATGGTGAATTTACCAAGGACATTGAAGAACTGAGTTTTGACCAGATTCCGATTCTGGACAGAGACTCGGCGGAAATCTTAGGGGATCGCAAGATGGGAAGCATGTCAGACATGGTATCCCAGTTTGAAGTGGATGATATATACAGTCAGATTAACTATCAGGATAGACCGGTTCGTGTATCACCTGTAAAGTATGCGAGTCTGGTGAAGTGGTTTACGAATCGCAAGGAAGGACTTCCTGCTTACATTATGATTGATATGGCCAGCCAGACAACACAGCTTGTGAAACTGGAAGAAGGTATGAAGTATTCCACCAGCGACCATTTTGGTAGAAATATTTACCGCCATCTGAGATTTTCTTATCCGACTTATATTTTCGATGAGTTAAGTTTTGAAATTGATGAGGAAGGAACTCCTTACTGGGTGGCTCCGGTTGTGAAATATAATATTGGTCTTTTTGGTGGGCGTACTGTAGGAAGAGTTGTACTTTGTAATGCAATTACCGGGGAGACCACGGATTATGCGATTGATGAGGTGCCACAGTGGATTGATCATGCATATTCCGCAAGTCTTTTGATAGAACTATATGACTATTATGGAAGCCTGAAACACGGTTTTATCAACAGTGTGCTCGGCCAGAAAGATTGTTTGGAAACGACAAATGGTTACAATTATCTCGCAATTGATGATGATGTCTGGGTATACACAGGAGTTACTTCTGTGAATAGTGACCAGTCTAATGTTGGTTTTGTGCTGATGAATGAGCGTACGATGGAGACAAAGTATTACAAAGTGGAAGGTGCTATTGAAGATTCTGCTATGGATTCCGCAGAAGGACAGGTGCAGAATTTACATTATACAGCTACTTTTCCGTTGCTTCTTAATATAGCCGGAGAGCCGACGTATTTTATTGCATTAAAAGATGATGCCGGCTTGGTGAAGAAGTATGCATTGGTAAATGTCCAGAAATATCAGCTCGTTGCCATTGGAGATACGGTCAGTCAGTGTGAGGAATCCTATCATTCACTTCTTTTGACAAATGGAGTGAAAGAGGAAGAAACGGACACCAGGGAAATCCAGATGGTAAAAGGTACTATCGCCAAGATTGCACAGGGTGTTGTGGATGGAAATTCGCATTACTACATTATGTTAGATAATTCAAAGGACATCTTTGATGTTTCTGTAGTAGATTACATCGAGATTATCAAGTATGATGTGGGCGATGAAGTGACATTAGAGTATAAAGAAGGGACAAAATCAAATACTGTATTGTCTGTGAAATAGAATAGGAAAGACGAAAACTATGAGAATCATGCTCTGCGAGATTCTCAAGTTATCGCGGCAGTCGCCAAGGTCTTGTGCAAGCACAGACTTTGGCTCGTTGCCCGCGTAAATAAAAAAATCTGGCGGTCATAAAAGACCGGCCAGATTTTTTATAGAAAAGAAATGCTAAGCTAAAACAGTACAATTTTCAAGACCGGCAACTTCTTCCGGTTTTGCGCTGAGACTTACATAGAAATCAATGTTACTTTCAGAAGATACTCTGTTCAGGTTCTCGACAATGTATGGAAGATTTTCCATATTGATTCCTGCATACTTACAGATGCCGTCAATAAAAATAGCTTCAATATCATGGTTTGCACTTGTCATTCCATAGATAAACCCAACATATTTGTCTGGATTGCAAATGGCATCATAATCATCCATGCAGACAACTCTTACATTAAAGGACAAGCTGTATGTATCTCTGTGTGTCTTCTTGATAAAGAACACATTCCCTTTACTGGCTTTAATCACTTCATTTGCCTTTTCAATCATTCGCTGTGTCTTTCCACTGCCTTTTTCACCAATCATTAAATTTACCATATGTCAAGTCTCCTTTACGTATATTTAGTACTAAAGTACGGTACTTTTCACTTACATATATTATACACTAATCAGAAAATAGAAACAACCTATTTATTTGCAACTTTTGTTGAATTGTGATAGTATAGCTTTGGTATATTGGGATGTGAATGCATCCATATCATACAGGCAATAATCAATAGTAGATTTTAGGGCGGCAGAAGCAGAGCTGCCGGGAGAAAAGAGGTTTAAAAAATGACAAAAGTAGATATTATATCTGGTTTCTTAGGAGCCGGAAAAACCACATTTATTAAGAAACTGATTGAAGAAGTATTTGCAGGAGAACAACTGGTTCTAATTGAAAATGAATTTGGTGAAATTGGAATTGATGGTGGCTTCCTGAAGGATGCAGGAGTAGAGATTACAGAAATGAACTCCGGATGTATTTGTTGTACTTTGGTTGGTGACTTCAGCAAGGCGTTGAAAGAAGTGCTGGAAAAATACCACCCAGACCGTATTATCATCGAACCATCCGGTGTTGGAAAGCTTTCTGATGTAGCAAAAGCAATCGAAGGAATGAAAGCGGACAATGACATTGTGATTGATGGCAAGCTTACGGTTGTAGATGGAAAGAAAGCAAAGCTTTATATGCAGAACTTTGGAGAATTTTATAATAATCAGGTAGAATACGCTTCTACAATTATTGTGAGCCGTACTCAGATGATGAATGACAAGCAGATTGAAGAATGCGTACATCTGCTTCGTGAAAAGAATGAACATGCACCAATTATTTCTACACCATGGGATGAGCTGGGCAAAGAAGCAATTATGCGTGCATTTAACCAGGAAACAGATATCGAAGAAATTCTTGTTCATGACCATGACCATCATCATGACCACGATGACGAATGCGGATGTGGCTGCCATGACCATCATGACCATCATCATGACCACGGCGAAGAGTGCACCTGCGGCTGCCACGACCATGATCATGAGCATCATCACGACCATGACGAAGAGTGCACCTGTGGCTGTCACGACCATGATCATGAGCATCATCATGACCATGACGAAGAATGTGGGTGTGGCTGCCATGACCATCATCACCATCATCATGCAGACGAAGTATTTACAAGTTGGGGTAAAGAAACCGCACACAAGTATAAAGAGGAAGAACTCGATTACATTCTCAAGGCATTATCAGAGACAGAAGGTTATGGAATTATTCTGCGTGCAAAAGGAATTATTCAGATGGAAGATGGAAGCTGGAAACAGTTTGATATGGTACCGGGAGAATATGAGACACGTCAGGGACAGCCGGATTATACAGGACGTATCTGTGTAATCGGAACAAACTTGAACGAAGAGGAACTCAAAAAGGTGTTCCATATCTAGGAGGAAGAAGAAATGATAACACCAGTATATATTTGTACCGGGTTTCTTGACAGTGGAAAGACCACATTTATAAAAGATACGCTTATGAAACAGGACTGGATTGAAGATGGTCCGACACTTCTGCTTCGCTGTGAACAGGGAGAAAAAGATTTCCCTGAAGCATACTTGGATGAAAATGGAATGTTTTTGTTCGATTTGGAAGAACTGGAGCAATTAAATACCACATTTTTAGAAAACTGCGAGAAGATTTATCATCCTTCACAGATTATCATCGAGTACAATGGCATGTGGGAACTTCAGAGTATTTTTGATGTGAAATTGCCGAAAGAATGGGAAATTCAAGGTGTATATTCTACGGTAAATGGCGAGACGCTGGAAATGTATTTCAAAAATATGCGTAATCTACTAATGAATCAGTTAGTGGAATCGGAACTGGTAGTAGTAAACCGGTGTGGAACGGATGTAGACAGAGCAACCTTCCGCCGTTCCCTTAAGATTCAGAATCAGTTTGCACAGATTATATTTGAAAATCCGGATGGAGAAATCATTCCTCAGACAGAAGATGATCTTCCGTTTGACGTAAAAGCCGATGAAATCGTAATTGATGATATGGATTTCGGAGTCTGGTATGTAGATGCCTATGAGAATCCGGAAAGATATGTGCATAAGAAAATCAGCTTTCTTGCTCAGGGCTTCCGCCCGAAAGGAATGCCAGCCAATATGATGATTCCGGGAAGACAGATTATGGCATGCTGTGCAGAAGATGTGCAGTTTTATGGGTATCCTGCTAAGATTCCGGAAGGAACCAAGTTCGAGCAGAGAGGTTGGATTCGCGTAAAAGTACGGTTTGAATTTGAGTCACCGAGAATGTTTGCGCCGAAGCAGCCAATCTTGTATCTGGAACACATTGAGAAGGCCGAAGCACCAGAGGAAGAGGTTGTATATTTAGGATAAGATGGCAAAGCAGAAACAGTATGAGTTGATAAAATCTGCGCGTAAGACGCTTTCCGTGGAAATCAGGCTGGATGGAAGAATTGTTGTGCGGGTACCAAAGGGGTGTCCGCAATCAGAGATAGACAGGTTCCTTGCAGAACGACAAGACTGGATTCGGGAGAAGCTGTTGGTGATGAAAGCCCGTCGAAAAGAGATGGAAAAGATTCACCCACTCAGTGAGGAAGAACGAAATCTTTCAAGAGAAGCAGCAAGAGAGGCAATCGGGCAAAAACTCCGGTATTACGCATCCAGGATGGGAGTGACTTATGGAAGAGTTTCCATCAGAGACCAGAAGACCAGATGGGGAAGCTGCAGCGCAGAGGGAAATCTGAATTTTAACTGGCGTCTTATTATGGCACCGCCCGGAGTCATGGACTATGTAGTGGTCCATGAACTGGCGCACCGGAAAGAGATGAACCATTCCCGGAATTTCTGGAAGGCAGTAGAAGAAGCCATGCCGGATTATTGGAAATACAAAGCATGGTTAAAAGAAAACGGGAATATTTTACATCAATACTAAAGAAAATCCGAAAATTGCTTGACGCAAAAAAGGATTCTTTTTATAATATGATGGAGCATGAGATGCGGAATGGTCCGCAGTATCACGGAATACAAGCCTTTCGTCTCAGTGGATGAGAAGAAAGGCTTTTTATATCGTTCATCGTTGACAGGTATTAACAGATACAAGGAGGAAGAGAAGATGGTTACACCTTATAACCATAAAGCGATTGAAAAGAAATGGAATGAAAGATGGGCAGCAAATCCGGTGAATCCGAAAGTGGATGAAAATGGAAAAGAAAAGCCAAAATATTACTGCCTTGATATGTTTCCATATCCATCAGGAAATGGTCTTCATGTAGGACATTGGAGAGGCTATGTTATTTCTGATGTATGGAGCCGTTACAAGCTATTACAGGGATACTATATCGTTCATCCAATGGGATGGGACGCATTTGGTCTGCCGGCAGAGAACTATGCAATTAAGATGGGAGTTCATCCTGCAAAATCTACTGCAGACAATGTGGCAAATATCAAACGTCAGATTAATGAAATCTCAGCACTTTATGACTGGGATATGGAAGTAAATACGACAGATCCGGATTTCTATAAATGGACACAGTGGATTTTCGTAAAGATGTTCAAAGAAGGACTTGCTTACGAAAAGGAATTCCCAATTAACTGGTGTCCTTCCTGCAAGACAGGTCTTGCAAATGAAGAAGTAGTAAATGGTAAATGCGAGCGCTGCGGAACAGAAGTTACCAAGAAGAACCTTCGTCAGTGGATGCTTCGTATTACCAAATATGCCGACCGTCTTCTGAACGATTTGGATAAATTGGACTGGCCGGAAAAAGTAAAGAAAATGCAGTCAGACTGGATTGGAAAATCTTACGGTGCAGAAGTAGATTTCCCAGTAGAAGGAAGAGACGAAAAGATTACCGTTTATACAACAAGACCGGATACTCTTTACGGAGCAACCTTTATGGTACTTGCTCCGGAACATGCCCTTGCAGCATCACTTGCTACAGAAGAGACAAAAGAAGCAGTGGAAAAATACATTTACGAAGCTTCTATGAAGTCCAATGTAGACCGTCTGCAGGATAAAGAAAAGACCGGTGTGTTTACCGGTTCTTATGCAATTAACCCAATCAACGGAGCAAAGACACCAATCTGGCTCTCAGATTATGTATTGGCTGATTACGGTACAGGTGCAATCATGTGTGTACCTGCACATGATGACCGTGACTTTGAATTTGCAACCAAATTCAATATTCCAATCATTCAGGTTATTGCAAAAGACGGAAAGATTATTGAAAATATGACAGAAGCTTACACAGAAGCAGCTGGAACTATGGTAAATTCAGGAGAATGGGACGGAATGGAATCTGCTGTTCTGAAGAAAGAAGCTCCACACATCATCGAAGAACGTGGAATCGGACGTGCAACAGTGAACTTCAAGCTTCGTGACTGGGTATTCTCTCGTCAGAGATATTGGGGTGAACCAATTCCAATCGTACATTGTCCGGATTGTGGATGTGTACCTGTTCCTGAAGATCAGCTTCCACTCAGACTTCCTGATGTAGAATCTTATGAGCCTACCGGAACCGGAGAATCACCACTTGCAGGTATTGAATCTTGGGTAAATACAACCTGTCCTGTATGTGGAAAACCTGCAAAACGTGAGACAAACACCATGCCTCAGTGGGCAGGCTCTTCCTGGTATTTCCTTCGTTATGTGGACAACCACAATAATGAAGAACTGGTATCCAAGGAAAAAGCAGATAAGATGCTTCCGGTAGATATGTATATCGGTGGTGTAGAGCATGCGGTACTGCATTTGCTGTATTCACGTTTCTATACCAAGTTCTTATACGATATTGGAGTAGTAGACTTTGATGAACCATTCACCAAGCTGTTCAATCAGGGTATGATTACCGGTAAAAATGGTATTAAGATGAGCAAGTCCAAAGGAAATGTAGTCTCTCCAGATGACCTTGTAAGAGATTACGGATGTGACGCACTCCGTATGTATGAAATGTTCGTTGGACCACCGGAACTTGATGCAGAATGGGATGACCGTGGTATTGACGGTGTATATCGTTTCCTCAAGAAATTGTGGAACCTTGTTATGGACAGCAAGGATAAGGATATTCAGCCGACAAAAGATATGGTAAAAATCCGTCATAAAGTGGTTCATGATGTTACAAAACGTCTGGAAAGCTTCAGTCTGAACACCGTTATTTCTGCTTTCATGGAAAATACAAACAAGATGGCAGAAATGGCGAAAAAAGAAGGCGGAATGGATAAAGAAACCTTGAAGACGGTTGCAATTTTGATTGCACCATTTGCCCCTCATATTGCAGAAGAAATCTGGGAAGAATTAGGCGGAACAGGAAGTATATTCCATGCAGGATGGCCGAAATATGACTTAGAAGAAATGCAGGATGACGAAATCGAAGTTCCGGTACAGATTAACGGAAAGACAAAAGTTGTCATCAAGATTTCAGCAGATGCAACAAAAGAAGAAGCCATTGCAGCAGGAAAAGAAGCAATTGCTGACAAGCTTACAGGGACTATCGTAAAAGAAATTTATGTTCCGAAGAAGATCATTAATATCGTGATGAAATAATTTGAGAGAAAATCTCACAACAGAATAAAGTGCTTGGGAATATTGAAAAGTTCGCTTAAAATCAAGGCTTGCAGACATTTTTCTTCAAGGGAAAGGTATCATAGAATACCGTAAAATATCGTAACAGATTTTTAAAATGGAGTAAAATTGGAGTAAAGATTGAAAGAAAATGGAGTAAATATTTCAAAGATGTAATGAGAAATGGCGTAGGTAGTGGGAACATTATCTGCGTCATTTCTCATTTGTAAAAGCAGGGGCGGTTTTATTGAATTTGTGATAAAATAGAAAAAACATCTTGACTCTTTAGTAGCGTAACGGTTTACGATGAAAGATATGTCAATGAAAGCAGTAAAAAGATTGGGGAAAAGTTGTAAAAATCTTTT
>CAJMSZ010000052.1 GCA_905216215.1 uncultured bacterium
AAAGACTGACGTCTTCATCACGGTAAGTCAGATTTTGGTCTAGGGTAACACGAACTTTATTGTAAGCATATCCTTCGATACTTTCTTTTTCTTTCATAGAAAAACGGTCGTAGTAGATATACATACGAGGTTTGAGCCCCTCATCGTAGAGTTGACGTAAGAGGTGGATATCCTGTAAGAGCTGGCGGTCAGTGATTTGACCATGGTTCTTACCATCTGTCATCAAGTTAGTGATGGCAAGCGGTGTTGAAACGAGACGAAACTTATGACCGATTCCTTCATCATCTTTGGCTTTAACCTCTAAAAAGACCTTACTATCAATTTTGGGATTGGCTAGGTACGCATGCGGATTTTCTCTTGACGGTGATTACCATCTAGGGCATCTTGGATGACGTCAAAATTATCCGTATCAAAGTAAATATTTGAAATGGTAGATGTCGGATAATCATCCTCTACCAAATACTCCTTAAGATCAGTGAGCAGGTCTTCAAGATTGTCCTTTGAGACCACATATTTTGTTTCAATACGTTTAAAACGTGTTTCCAATTTTTTAACCATGAAAAAACTCCTTTTATAGATAGATACAAAGCCGTGAAGCAACTCTCAGGAAAATAGGGAATTTATTGTAGAAACATCTATTTCCAAACAGTCGACTTATTGTTTTAATTCTTTTTTTATAGTAAAAATAGCATAAAAATCTAGTTATCCGCATAAAAACTGGACTTATCACACTTTATCAAGGTCAAAACCACTCAATTTACTACTAATTTACTACTTATGAATGAGCTTTGATACGACGATTTATCCTTGAAAAGTGAAGATATAAAGATACTTCCAATAAAATTTGAATATTTAATAGGTAGACACTTCAAAAAATGAGGTGTCTATTTTTTTACCCGATTTTGAAAGGAAGTGAACTTATGAAAACAAAAAATCAAGAATCAAAAGGTCGTTCCCCACTCTTTAAGACCATCAAACATTCATTCAGCCAATAAAAAAGAAAGGATAGGTAAAAATATGGAACTTAAATTTGTGATTCCCAACATGGAAAAAACATTCGGCAATTTAGAATTTGCTGGCGAGGATAAAGTCGTTCAGCGAAGAATCAACGGACGGCTAACTGTCTTATCAAGAAGCTATAATCTCTATTCTGATGTTCAAAGAGCAGATGATATTGTGGTGGTGCTTCCTGCTGAAGCTGGCGAAAAACATTTCGGCTTTGAGGAACGTGTGAAGTTAGTCAATCCACGTATTACCGCAGAGGGCTACAAAATCGGCACTCGTGGTTTTACAAATTACCTTTTACATGCTGACGACATGATAAAAGAATAAAGAAAGAGAGGAAAAATGATGAGATTAGCAAATGGCATTGTATTAGATAAAGACACGACTTTTGGAGAATTGAAATTCTCTGCTCTACGTCGTGAAGTGAGAATCCAAAATGAAGACGGGTCGGTTTCAGATGAAATCAAGGAACGTACCTATGACTTAAAATCCAAAGGACAAGGACGCATGATTCAAGTAAGTATTCCTGCCAGCGTGCCTTTGAAAGAGTTTGATTATAACGCACGGGTGGAACTTATCAATCCCATTGCGGACACCGTTGCTACTGCCACCTATCAAGGAGCAGATGTTGACTGGTATATCAAGGCAGACGATATTGTGCTGACAAAGGATTCTAGTTCATTCAAAGCTCAACCACAAGCAAAGAAAGAACCGACACAAGACAAATAGTCGCTAGGTAGAAAGGAGACTTTTTCGCATGAAACAGCGTGGTAAAAGGATTCGCCCATCTGGTAAAGATTTAGTCTTTCATTTTACGATAGCGTCACTCCTGCCTGTTTTCCTGCTGGTTGTCGGACTGTTTCATGTGAAGACAATCCAGCAGATCAACTGGCAGGATTTTAACCTATCACAAGCAGATAAGATTGACATTCCCTATTTAATTATCAGTTTCAGTGTCGCAATTCTTATCTGCTTGCTGGTAGCGTTTGTATTCAAACGGGTTCGCTATGATACGGTTAAACAACTTTACCACCGTCAAAAACTGGCAAAGATGATACTTGAAAACAAGTGGTATGAATCTGAACAGGTCAAAACAGAGGGTTTCTTTAAAGATAGTGCTGGTCGTACAAAGGAAAAGATAACCTACTTCCCTAAAATGTATTATCGACTTAAAAATGGCTTGATACAGATACGGGTGGAAATCACGCTGGGAAAATATCAAGACCAACTCTTACACTTGGAAAAGAAATTAGAGAGTGGCTTGTACTGTGAGCTGACGGATAAAGAGTTAAAGGATTCCTATGTGGAATATACTTTGCTCTATGACACCATAGCCAGTCGTATTTCTATTGATGAAGTAGAAGCTAAAGATGGTAAACTTCGCTTAATGAAAAACGTATGGTGGGAATATGATAAGCTCCCTCATATGTTGATTGCTGGTGGTACAGGTGGCGGTAAAACTTACTTTATACTGACACTGATTGAAGCCTTGCTTCATACAGATTCAAAACTGTATATTCTTGACCCGAAAAATGCTGACCTTGCGGACTTAGGTTCTGTGATGGCAAATGTCTACTATAGAAAAGAAGACTTGCTTTCTTGCATTGAAACATTCTATGAAGAAATGATGAAACGTAGTGAGGAAATGAAGCAGATGAAGAACTATAAGACTGGCAAAAATTATGCTTACTTAGGTCTCCCGGCACACTTCTTAATCTTTGATGAATACGTCGCTTTCATGGAAATGCTGGGAACAAAAGAAAACACCGCAGTTATGAATAAGCTGAAACAGATTGTCATGTTAGGTCGTCAAGCTGGCTTCTTTCTAATACTGGCTTGTCAACGTCCAGACGCAAAATATTTAGGCGACGGAATCCGTGATCAGTTTAATTTCAGAGTGGCTTTAGGTCGTATGTCTGAAATGGGCTATGGCATGATGTTTGGCAGTGACGTACAAAAGGATTTCTTCTTAAAGCGAATCAAAGGTCGTGGCTATGTTGATGTAGGAACAAGTGTCATATCAGAGTTTTATACTCCCCTTGTACCAAAAGGATATGATTTCTTGGAGGAAATTAAAAAGTTATCCAACAGCAGACAGTCCACGCAGGCGACGTGCGAAGCGGAAGTCGCAGGTGTGGACTGATCTTGCTGGCTGGTGTGGCAATAGCCACGCCAGCACTTAACCCCCCGTATCTAACAGGGGGGTACAAATCGACAGGAAACAGTCAAAAAAACATTAGAAAATCCTTTGGTTACAAGGGATTTACAAAATTTCAGCGTATGTCAAATGGGCTTTAAAAGTTGACATACGCCTTTTTGATTGGAGGGATTTTTACTGAATGAACAAACTTGGTTACAGCATTTAAAAGAAAAACGCTTGGCTTATGGACTATCTCAAAACCGTTTAGCTGTTGCGACTGGTATTACAAGGCAGTATCTAAGCGATATTGAAACAGGAAAAGTCAAGCCATCAGAGGATTTACAGCAGTCCCTTTGGGAAGCTCTGGAACGCTTCAATCCCGACGCTCCCCTTGAAATGCTGTTTGATTATGTAAGGATTCGCTTTCCGACAACAGACGTACAGCAGGTGGTCGAAAACATCTTACAACTGAAACTGTCCTATTTTCTTCATGAGGACTATGGTTTCTATTCTTATTCAGAGCATTATGCTTTAGGCGACATATTCGTCCTTTGCTCCCATGAACTGGACAAAGGAGTTCTGGTGGAATTGAAAGGTCGTGGGTGCAGACAATTTGAAAGCTATCTTCTGGCACAACAAAGAAGCTGGTATGAGTTCTTTATGGACGTTTTGGTGGCTGGCGGTGTGATGAAACGCCTTGACCTTGCCATTAACGATAAGACAGGGATTTTGAATATCCCTGTACTCACTGAAAAGTGCCAACAGGAAGAATGTATCTCCGTCTTCCGCAGTTTTAAAAGCTATCGCAGTGGCGAACTGGTACGCAAAGAGGAAAAGGAATGTATGGGAAACACCCTCTATATCGGTTCATTACAAAGTGAAGTTTATTTCTGTATCTATGAAAAGGACTACGAGCAGTACAAGAAAAATGATATTCCCATTGAAGACGCAGAAGTAAAAAACCGTTTTGAGATTCGATTGAAAAATGAGCGTGCCTATTATGCAGTCCGTGATTTACTCGTCTATGACAATCCAGAGCATACCGCCTTTAAAATTATCAATCGGTATATCCGTTTTGTAGATAAAGACGATTCCAAACCTCGTTCTGATTGGAAACTGAATGAAGAATGGGCTTGGTTTATTGGGAACAATCGTGAACGATTAAAACTAACCACAAAACCAGAGCCTTACTCCTTCCAAAGGACGCTGAACTGGCTATCTCATCAAGTTGCCCCGACCTTAAAGGTTGCGATTAAACTTGATGAAATCAACCAGACGCAGGTTGTAAAAGACATTCTCGACCATGCGAAACTGACAGACCGACACAAGCAGATTTTGAAGCAACAGTCAGTAAAAGAACAGGACGTGATAACAACAAAAAAATAACTCAAATACAAATTCATTGAATATAGAGAGGAGAACATTTTTATGAATTTTGGACAAAACCTTTATAACTGGTTTCTATCAAACGCTCAATCACTGGTGCTTTTAGCAATCGTTGTGATTGGCTTGTATCTTGGCTTCAAGCGTGAGTTTAGCAAACTGATTGGCTTTTTAATTATTGCGATTATTGCGGTTGGCTTAGTCTTCAACGCTGCTGGAGTAAAAGACATTTTACTAGAGCTATTCAATCGCATTATTGGTGCTTAAATAAAACCGTTCTTTTGTGGAATATAAGTGGTTTTCTTATGTTCCGCAAAGGAATGGTACACCAAACGAAGTGCGGTAGGGATTTTTGAATCTCTACAAAGAAAGGACGTGAATATATGGACGATATGCAAGTCTATATTGCGAATTTAGGCAAATACAATGAGGGCGAATTGGTCGGTGCGTGGTTTACCTTTCCCATTGACTTTGAGGAAGTCAAAGAGAAAATCGGCTTGAATGATGAATATGAGGAATACGCCATTCATGACTACGAGTTACCCTTTACGGTTGACGAATACACTTCCATTGGCGAACTCAATCGACTATGGGAAATGGTATCGGAATTACCCGAAGAATTACAATCGGAGCTATCTGCTCTGCTCACTCATTTTTCAAGCATTGAAGAACTAAGCGAACATCAAGAGGATATTATCATTCATTCCGATTGTGATGATATGTATGACGTGGCACGCTACTACATTGAAGAAACGGGTGCTTTAGGCGAAGTACCAGCTAGTCTTCAAAACTATATTGATTATCAAGCCTATGGTCGGGATTTAGACCTTTCAGGAACGTTTATCTCAACCAATCATGGGATTTTTGAAATCGTCTATTAAATCTGTCGGTACATTACTACTGGCAGATTTTCTATTTTACGGGGTGGCTCAATCAGCTACCCCTATTTTTTATGAAAGGATTGATTACATGAAGAAAATACGAAGCTATACCAGTATCTGGTCTGTGGAAAAGGTACTGTATTCTATCAATGATTTTAGACTTCCGTTTCCCATAACCTTTACGCAAATGACATGGTTTGTCGTGTCACTCTTTGCAGTGATGATACTTGGCAACTTGCCCCCTCTTTCCATGATAGAGGGAGCATTTCTCAAATACTTTGGGATTCCTGTGGCTTTCACATGGTTTATGTCTACAAAAACTTTTGATGGTAAAAAGCCTTATGGATTTTTGAAGTCTGTCATTGCTTATGCACTGCGACCAAAGCTGACCTATGCAGGAAAAAAAGTAACGCTTGGCAGAAACCAGCCACAAGAAGCCATTACAGCAGTTAGGAGTGAATTTTATGGCATATCCAATTAAATACATTGAAAACAATCTCGTCTGGAATAAAGACGGGGAATGTTATGCTTACTATGAGCTTGTTCCTTACAATTACTCATTTCTAAGTCCAGAACAGAAAATACAAGTGCATGATTCTTTCAGACAGCTTATCGCACAAAATCGTGATGGCAAAATTCATGCTTTACAAATCAGTACAGAATCCAGCATACGTTCTGCACAAGAGCGTTCCAAAAATGAAGTCACTGGCAAGCTCAAAGCGGTTGCCTATGACAAAATCGACCAACAGACAGACGCTTTAATATCCATGATTGGCGAAAATCAAGTGAACTACCGTTTCTTTATCGGCTTTAAGTTGCTTCTCAACGATCAGGAGTTTTCTATGAAAAGTCTTACCGTTGAAGCAAAAAATGCTTTGTCTGATTTTGTCTATGATGTGAACCATAAGCTGATGGGCGATTTTGTTAGTATGAGTAATGATGAAATCCTGCGTTTTCAGAAGATGGAAAAGCTCTTAGAAAATAAAATCTCTCGTCGTTTCAAAATCCGCAGGTTAGATAAGGACGACTTCGGCTATCTGATTGAACACCTTTACGGACAGACAGGCACTGCCTATGAAGAGTATGAGTACCATCTATCAAAGAAAAAGCTGGATAATGAAACGCTGATTAAATACTATGACTTGATTAAGCCTACTCGCTGTTTGGTGGAAGAAAAACAGCGATATTTGAAAATCCAGCAGGAAGATGAAACCGTCTATGTAGCTTACTTTACCATTAACAGCATTGTCGGAGAACTGGACTTCCCGTCCTCTGAAATCTTCTACTACCAGCAACAGCAATTTACATTCCCGATTGATACGTCAATGAATGTGGAAATTGTAGCGAATCGTAAAGCCCTATCTACTGTCCGCAATAAAAAGAAAGAACTGAAAGACTTGGATAACCACGCTTGGCAAAGTGATAATGAAACCAGCTCCAATGTGGCGGAAGCTCTGGAAAGTGTGAATGAGCTGGAAACCAATTTAGACCAAAGCAAGGAATCTATGTACAAGCTGTCTTATGTGGTAAGGGTATCAGCAAATGATCTTGACGAACTCAAACGTCGTTGTAATGAAGTGAAAGATTTTTATGACGATTTAAGCGTAAAACTGGTACGACCATTTGGGGATATGCTCGGCTTACATGAAGAATTTTTACCTGCCAGCAAGCGTTATATGAATGATTATATTCAATACGTGACCTCTGATTTCCTCGCTGGTTTAGGTTTTGGTGCTACTCAAATGCTGGGGGAAAATGAGGGGATTTATGTTGGCTACAGCTTAGATACTGGACGCAATGTCTATCTGAAACCTGCTCTTGCCAGTCAAGGGGTTAAGGGTTCAGTAACCAATGCGTTAGCGTCGGCTTTTGTTGGTTCGCTGGGTGGTGGTAAATCCTTTGCGAATAACCTTATCGTCTATTATGCGGTGCTTTATGGGGCACAAGCAGTGATTGTAGACCCAAAAGCAGAACGTGGCAGATGGAAAGAAACCTTGCCAGAGATTTCCCATGAAATCAATATCGTCACTCTGACTTCTGATGAGAAAAACAAAGGCTTACTTGACCCTTATGTGATTATGAAAAATCCCAAAGATTCTGAATCACTGGCTATTGATATTCTGACATTCCTTACGGGGATTTCCTCTCGTGATGGGGAACGCTTCCCAATCCTTAGAAAAGCCATTCGTGCAGTAACCAATAGTGAAGTACGAGGGTTGATGAAAGTGATTGAGGAATTACGGGTTGAGAATACGCCACTAAGTACCAGTATAGCCGACCATATCGAAAGTTTTACAGACTATGACTTTGCACATTTATTATTCAGTAATGGTTATGTGGAGCAGTCTATCAGCTTAGAAAAACAACTGAACATTATACAGGTTGCGGACTTGGTACTTCCCGACAAGGAAACTTCCTTTGAGGAATATACCACTATGGAGCTTTTATCCGTTGCTATGCTGATTGTCATTAGTACCTTTGCTTTAGACTTTATCCATACAGACCGAAGCATTTTCAAGATTGTAGATTTAGACGAAGCATGGAGCTTTTTACAGGTAGCACAAGGAAAAACACTATCTATGAAGCTGGTTCGGGCTGGTCGTGCTATGAACGCTGGGGTATATTTCGTGACCCAAAATACAGACGACCTCTTAGATGAAAAACTGAAAAATAACCTCGGCTTAAAATTTGCATTTCGTTCCACTGACCTTAACGAGATTAAAAAGACCTTAGCCTTTTTTGGTGTAGACCCAGAGGACGAAAACAATCAGAAGCGATTGCGTGATTTGGAAAACGGGCAATGCCTTATCAGTGATTTATATGGTCGTGTCGGTGTGATACAGTTCCACCCTGTATTTGAAGAACTGCTCCATGCCTTTGATACCAGACCACCTGTGCGAAAAGAGGTGTAAATGTGAAACCATCAATAGTAAACAGAATAAAATCAAACTGGACGCTGAAACGTCTAGGTAAAGTGGCAATGACAGTGGCTTTCACACTTGTGATTGCCATTTTTCTTTTAGCCATGCTGGGAACGGTGGTTCAAGCTGCGGGCTTGGTAGATGATACGGTCAATGTGGCAAATGAATACAGCCGATACCCACTTGAAAACTATCAACTGGATTTTTATGTGGATAATAGCTGGGGCTGGCTTCCGTGGAACTGGTCGGACGGGATTGGAAAACAGGTCATGTATGGACTATATGCCATTACCAATTTTATTTGGACAATCAGTTTGTATGTTTCCAATGCGACAGGTTACTTAGTACAGGAAGCCTATTCCTTAGACTTCATTTCCGCTACAGCAGATTCCATTGGTAAGAATATGCAGACCTTAGCTGGTGTGAGTGCAAACGGATTTTCAACAGAGGGTTTCTATGTTGGATTCCTCTTACTCTTGATTTTGGTTCTTGGGGTTTATGTTGCCTATACGGGACTGATAAAGAGAGAAACCACAAAGGCAATTCATGCCATTATGAATTTTGTGCTGGTGTTTATCCTATCGGCTTCCTTTATTGCCTACGCTCCCGACTACATTAAAAAAATCAATGACTTTTCATCAGACATCAGTAATGCCAGTTTATCACTTGGCACGAAGATTGTCATGCCCCATTCCGATAGTCAAGGCAAGGACAGCGTGGACTTAATCAGAGATAGCCTGTTTTCCATACAGGTTCAGCAACCGTGGCTACTGCTTCAATACAACAGTTCAGACATTGAAAGTATCGGTATTGACCGTGTGGAAAGCCTGCTCTCCACCAGCCCAGATTCCAACAATGGCGAAGACAGAGAAAAAATTGTTGCGGAAGAAATTGAAGACAGAAGCAATACCAATCTAACCATTACAAAGACCATTAACCGTTTAGGTACAGTCTTCTTCCTATTTGTCTTCAATATTGGGATTTCCATATTTGTATTCCTATTAACAGGAATCATGATTTTCTCGCAGGTACTTTTTATCATCTATGCTATGTTTCTGCCTGTGAGCTTTATTTTAAGCATGATTCCATCATTTGATGGTATGTCAAAACGAGCCATAACAAAGCTCTTTAATACCATTTTGACACGAGCTGGAATCACATTGATTATTACGACAGCATTTAGTATTTCAACCATGCTCTATACCTTATCGGCTGGTTATCCGTTCTTTTTGATTGCTTTTCTACAGATTGTGACCTTTGCAGGAATCTACTTCAAGCTGGGCGATTTAATGAGTATGTTTTCTCTACAGAGTAACGATTCTCAAAGTGTGGGAAGTCGTGTGATGAGAAAACCTCGTATGCTTATGCACGCTCACATGCACCGTCTACAGCGGAAACTTGGACGTTCCATGACTACTCTAGGGGCTGGGTCTGCCATTGTTACAGGTAAAAAAGGACAGTCGGGTTCGGGGAGTTCTGCAAGGACACAAGCAGATCACTCCCGACCAGACGGAAAGGAAAAATCAACACTTGGAAAACGTATCGGTCAAACCATCGGTACAGTAGCTGATACCAAAGACAGAATGGTAGACACTGCTAGTGGTTTGAAAGAACAGGTTAAAGATTTGCCGACCAATGCAAGATATGCAGTATATCAAGGAAAATCCAAAGTAAAAGAGAATGTCCGTGATTTAACCAGTAGTATTTCTCAAACCAAAGCGGACAGAGCCAGTGGACGCAAGGAACAGCAGGAACAAAGGCGAAAAACCATTGCGAAGCGTCGCTCTGAAATGGAACAGGTCAAACAGAAAAAACAGCCTGCTTCTTCTGTTCATGAAAGACCGACTACAAGACAAGAACAATATCATGATGAACAGACCTCAAAACAGTCTAATATTCAGACTTCATATAAGGAATCTCAACAAGCCAAACAAGAGCGTCCAGCAGTTAAGTCCGATTTTTCAAGTCCAAAAGTGGAACGCCAAGGCAATACCGTTCAAGAAAAAACCGTTCAAAAGCCAGCAACTTCAACCACTACAGCAGATAGAACTTCACAACGTCCAATCACAAAAGAACGTCCGTCTACTGTTCAAAGAGTACCACTACAAAATACAAGAAGTAGACCACCAATCAAAACCGCCACCATTAAGAAAGTCGGTAAGAAACCATGAAGTTGAAAACTTTAGTGATTGGTGGTTCTGGATTATTCTTGATGGTCTTCTCACTGCTTCTGTTTGTTGCCATTTTATTTTCAGATGAACAGGACAGCGGAATTTCCAATATTCATTATGGAGGTGTGAATGTTTCCGCAGAAGTGCTGGCTCATAAGCCTATGGTAGAAAAATATGCCAAAGAATATGGCGTTGAAGAATATGTCAACATACTTCTTGCGATTATACAGGTGGAATCGGGCGGTACTGCGGAAGATGTTATGCAGTCCTCGGAATCCCTCGGTCTTCCACCTAATTCATTGAGTACAGAAGAATCCATTAAGCAAGGTGTGAAGTATTTCAGTGAATTATTAGCCAGTAGCGAAAGGCTCAGTGTAGATTTAGAATCGGTTATCCAGTCCTACAATTATGGTGGTGGTTTCTTAGGGTATGTGGCTAATCGTGGAAATAAATATACCTTTGAACTGGCTCAAAGTTTCTCAAAAGAGTATTCAGGTGGCGAAAAAGTGTCTTACCCCAATCCCATAGCCATACCTATCAATGGGGGCTGGCGATACAACTATGGCAATATGTTTTATGTGCAACTGGTAACGCAGTATCTTGTCACAACAGAGTTTGATGATGATACGGTACAAGCCATCATGGACGAAGCACTGAAATATGAGGGCTGGCGATACGTTTACGGTGGAGCTTCCCCGACTACTTCTTTTGATTGTAGCGGACTGACACAATGGACGTATGGAAAAGCTGGAATTAACTTACCACGAACCGCACAACAGCAATATGATGTGACCCAGCATATCCCACTATCGGAAGCACAAGCTGGCGATTTGGTTTTCTTTCATTCTACCTATAACGCTGGCTCTTATATTACTCATGTTGGGATATACCTTGGCAATAACCGTATGTTTCATGCAGGCGACCCAATCGGTTATGCCGACTTAACAAGCCCCTACTGGCAACAGCATTTAGTGGGAGCAGGACGAATCAAACAATGAGAAAGGAAGATTTAATGATGAAATTTAGAAAAAATCAGAATAAAGAAAAACAGATACCAAAGGAAAAGAAACCTCGTGTCTACTATAAGGTCAATCCTCATAAAAAGGTTGTGATTGCCTTGTGGGTACTTTTAGGGCTTAGTTTCAGCTTTGCGATATTCAAGCACTTTACAGCTATAGATACTCATACTATTCACGAAACAACTATCATAGAAAAGGAATACGTTGATACTCATCATGTAGAAAATTTTGTAGAGAACTTTGCGAAAGTCTACTATTCATGGGAGCAATCCGATAAGTCCATTGATAATCGAATGGAAAGTCTAAAAGGCTATCTGACAGATGAACTTCAAGCTCTCAATGTTGATACAGTACGCAAAGATATTCCTGTATCGTCTTCTGTAAGAGGATTTCAGATATGGACGGTAGAGCCAACTGGCGACAATGAGTTTAATGTAACCTACAGTGTAGACCAGCTCATTACAGAGGGAGAAAATACAAAGACCGTCCACTCTGCTTATATAGTGAGTGTCTATGTAGATGGTTCTGGAAATATGGTACTGGTTAAGAATCCGACCATTACCAACATACCTAAGAAATCAAGTTATAAACCAAAAGCCATTGAAAGTGAGGGGACGGTTGATTCCATTACAACCAATGAAATCAATGAGTTTTTAACGACGTTCTTCAAGCTCTATCCTACAGCGACAGCCAGTGAACTTTCCTACTATGTGAATGACGGGATATTAAAACCAATCGGAAAAGAGTACATCTTTCAAGAACTGGTAAATCCTATTCACAATCGTAAGGATAATCAAGTCACGGTATCGCTGACAGTGGAGTATATCGACCAGCAGACCAAAGCAACGCAGGTATCTCAATTTGATTTGGTACTTGAAAAGAACGGGAGTAATTGGAAGATTATAGAATAACAAATATTGGTACATTATTACAGCTATTTTGTAATCACGTACTCTCTTTGATAAAAAATTGGAGATTCCTTTACAAATATGCTCTTACGTGCTATTATTTAAGTATCTATTTAAAAGGAGTTAATAAATATGCGGCAAGGTATTCTTAAATAAACTGTCAATTTGATAGTGGGAACAAATAATTGGATGTCCTTTTTTAGGAGGGCTTAGTTTTTTGTACCCAGTTTAAGAATACCTTTATCATGTGATTCTAAAGTATCCAGAGAATATCTGTATGCTTTGTATACCTATGGTTATGCATAAAAATCCCAGTGATAAAAGTATTTATCACTGGGATTTTTATGCCCTTTTGGGTTTTTGAATGGAGGAAAATCACATGAAAATTATTAATATTGGAGTTTTAGCTCATGTTGATGCAGGAAAAACTACCTTAACAGAAAGCTTATTATATAACAGTGGAGCGATTACAGAATTAGGAAGCGTGGACAAAGGTACAACGAGGACGGATAATACGCTTTTAGAACGTCAGAGAGGAATTACAATTCAGACAGGAATAACCTCTTTTCAGTGGGAAAATACGAAGGTGAACATCATAGACACGCCAGGACATATGGATTTCTTAGCAGAAGTATATCGTTCATTATCAGTTTTAGATGGGGCAATTCTACTGATTTCTGCAAAAGATGGCGTACAAGCACAAACTCGTATATTATTTCATGCACTTAGGAAAATGGGGATTCCCACAATCTTTTTTATCAATAAGATTGACCAAAATGGAATTGATTTATCAACGGTTTATCAGGATATTAAAGAGAAACTTTCTGCCGAAATTGTAATCAAACAGAAGGTAGAACTGTATCCTAATATGTGTGTGACGAACTTTACCGAATCTGAACAATGGGATACGGTAATAGAGGGAAACGATGACCTTTTAGAGAAATATATGTCCGGTAAATCATTAGAAGCATTGGAACTCGAACAAGAGGAAAGCATAAGATTTCATAATTGTTCCCTGTTCCCTGTTTATCACGGAAGTGCAAAAAACAATATAGGGATTGATAACCTTATAGAAGTGATTACGAATAAATTTTATTCATCAACACATCGAGGTCCGTCTGAACTTTGCGGAAATGTTTTCAAAATTGAATATACAAAAAAAAGACAACGTCTTGCATATATACGCCTTTATAGTGGAGTACTACATTTACGAGATTCGGTTAGAGTATCAGAAAAAGAAAAAATAAAAGTTACAGAAATGTATACTTCAATAAATGGTGAATTATGTAAGATTGATAGAGCTTATTCTGGAGAAATTGTTATTTTGCAAAATGAGTTTTTGAAGTTAAATAGTGTTCTTGGAGATACAAAACTATTGCCACAGAGAGAGAGAATTGAAAATCCCCTCCCTCTGCTGCAAACGACTGTTGAACCGAGTAAACCTGAACAGAGAGAAATGTTGCTTGATGCCCTTTTGGAAATCTCAGATAGTGATCCGCTTCTACGATATTACGTGGATTCTACGACACATGAAATTATACTTTCTTTCTTAGGGAAAGTACAAATGGAAGTGATTAGTGCACTGTTGCAAGAAAAGTATCATGTGGAGATAGAACTAAAAGAGCCTACAGTCATTTATATGGAGAGACCGTTAAAAAATGCAGAATATACCATTCACATCGAAGTGCCGCCAAATCCTTTCTGGGCTTCCATTGGTTTATCTGTATCACCGCTTCCGTTGGGAAGTGGAATGCAGTATGAGAGCTCGGTTTCTCTTGGATACTTAAATCAATCATTTCAAAATGCAG
>CAJMSZ010000053.1 GCA_905216215.1 uncultured bacterium
GATGCAATGCGCCTTGCAACGGAATTAAAAGCGCAGATGGAGGTTCTGCATTTAGATATCCTTTCGGATGAAAAAGTGACTGCAAATCCGTCCAATCGGTGTTATTATTGTAAAAAGAGGATATTTACAGCCATCACTTCACATGCAAGGGCAGACGGATTTACGGTGCTACTGGACGGAACCAATGCATCAGATGATGCGGGCGACCGTCCGGGAATGAAGGCACTACAGGAACTCATGGTTCTCTCACCGCTTCGCCTTTGCGGACTTACGAAACCAGAGATTCGGAAGTTATCCAAAGAAGCTGGTCTTTTTACCTGGGATAAACCGGCATATGCCTGTCTTGCGACCCGGATTCCGACGGGACAGCGCATAGATGCGCGGGTACTGGAACGGACAGAGGAAGCAGAAGGTTATCTGTTTTCGCTGGGCTTTTCTGATTTCCGTGTGCGGACAGTAGGTGAGATGGCGAAAATCCAGGTAACAAAGGAGCAGTTTCCATTATTAGTGAAACACAGAAAGGAAATAGTGGGAAAACTGTCAGAGATGTATGAGGCGGTTTGTCTTGACTTGGAGGCACGGAATGAATAGTGAAATGAGAAAACTTCTGGAGGGAGTCAGAAGTGGAGAGGTCTCAGTGGACCATGCCCTTTTGAAAATCAAAACACAGCCCTTTGAAGATATTGGTTATGCAAAGATAGATTTGCACAGGAAAACACGACAGGGAGCTGCGGAAGTGATTTATGGTGCAGGCAAAACAGCAGAGCAGATAATTGGGATTGTGGAGTCCATGCAGAAAAAAGGGCAAGATACCATTCTGATTACAAGAGTATCCACAGAAAAAGCAGAGAAAATGGCAGAGAAGCTCACATTTCACTACCATGAAGATGCGAAGGTTGGTATTGTGGGTAAACTGCCAAAGCCGGATGGAATCGGCAAGATTGTAGTGGCTACAGGTGGAACCAGTGATATTCCGGTAGCGGAGGAGGCAGCTCTTACTGCAGAAGTCCTTGGAAATGAAGTCATCCGTCTGTACGATGTAGGAGTTGCAGGTCTGCACAGAGTGCTTTCCCATCTGGATGAAATTATGAGTGCGACAGTGATTATCGCTATTGCAGGAATGGAAGGAGCGCTGGCAAGTGTGATTGGCGGTCTGGCAGACTGCCCGGTAATTGCCGTTCCGACCAGTGTAGGATATGGCGCATCCTTTGGTGGGGTGTCTGCACTTCTTTCCATGCTGAATTCCTGCGCCAGCGGAGTGTCCGTTGTCAATATTGACAATGGATTTGGAGCCGGATATCAGGCAAATATGATTAACCATCCAATAGTAAAAGGATAGCATTGCCATAAGGAGGGAACTGAACATATGAGAACATTGTATTTGGATTGTGGTATGGGTGCTGCAGGAGATATGCTTACGGCAGCATTGTATGAGTTGTTAAGTGAAGAAGAAAAACAAAAGTTTATTGAAGAAATGAACACACTCGGTATTCCGGATGTGACCGTTACTGCCGAGAAGATGATAAAATGTGGAATCGTTGGAACTCATATGAAAGTGTCTGTAGGTGGTGTGGAAGAAGATGCTTTGTTCCACGACCACGAGCATAGTCACGACCACGAGCATAGTCACGACCACGAGCATAGTCACGATCACGAGCATAGTCACGACCACGAGCATAGTCATGACCACGAACACAGTCACAACCATTCGCATAACCACAGTGGAATGCATGAGATTGAACATATTGTAGAAGATTTGAAGATATCTGATTCCGTCAGAAAGCATGTGATTGCGGTTTATCATCTGATTGCGGAGGCAGAGAGCAATGCGCATGGTGTTCCGGTTACGGAGATTCATTTTCATGAGGTGGGAACGAAAGATGCCATTGCGGATGTGACGGCAGTTTGCTTACTGATAGAAAAATTAGGCATAGAGAAAGTGATTGCTTCTCCGGTTCATGTGGGAAGTGGACATGTACACTGTGCTCATGGAATTTTACCGGTTCCGGCACCGGCCACTGCTTATATTTTAAAGGGTGTCCCAGTTTATGGTGGTGGAATCAAAGGAGAACTCTGTACACCGACAGGAGCAGCCTTGTTGAAGCATTTTGCATCGGAATTTGGAGAAATGCCGGTAATGAAAGTAGAAAAAATCGGTTACGGTATGGGAAAGAAGGATTTTTCATCTGCAAACTGCGTCCGTGCCATGCTTGGAGAAATAGAAGATAGCAGTGATGATGTGACAGAATTTACCTGTAATCTGGATGATATGACGCCGGAACGAATCGGATTTGCCATGGACCGTCTGCTCGATGCAGGGGCATTGGATGTCTATACCCTTCCAATCGGAATGAAGAAATCTCGTCCGGGAACAATGCTTTGCGTATTATGCAATGAAAATACGAAAGACAAAGTAGTTCAGACTATTTTCCGGCATACTACAACCCTTGGTCTACGGGAAAGTAAGTTACATAGATATGTACTTCAGAGAAGAAGTGAAACCATTGTGACTCCATTTGGCGAAGTGAACGTGAAATATTCAGATGGTTATGGTGTACGACGCAAGAAATATGAATATGAAGACCTGGCCAGAATCGCCAGAAAAGAAGGCCTTTCGATAGATGAGGTTGTAAGGATGGTAGAAGACGATGCCAGATAAATATGCATCTATGGACAGTCAGCTTGGATACGCAGGGTATTTGTTGTAGCAAATCATTGCATAGACCATCAAAAAGGAATCATCAGGGTAAGGATTACATTTTGAAATTTCGTTTTTGACATAAAATTTTCTTGTATTTGTATAAAAATGCTTTTATAATAGGCAGAAAAAACAAAGGACAAGGTGAGAGTAATGAACGAGAAAACTGGAATTATTACAGATGCAAGAACGCTTGGCATTCCTAAGATGTTAATTTTAGGATTACAGCACATGTTTGCTATGTTTGGGGCGACGATTTTAGTTCCTATTTTAGTAAACAGCTATTTTGTAGATGCATGTGGAGAAGGACCAACAAGAGGGCTTACCGTTTCTGTTACACTGTTTTGTGCCGGATTCGGAACGCTCTTGTTTCATGTATGCACCAAATTTAAGGTTCCTGCATTTTTAGGTTCGTCATTTGCATTCTTAGGCGGATTTTCAACAGTAGCACATTTAGATACCGGAATTTACGCAAATATGAGTGTAAATGACAAGGCAGCTTATGCCTGCGGTGGTGTTGTGGTAGCAGGACTAATCTATCTGCTGTTTGCTTTATTAATCAAGATTGTAGGTGTAAAACGCGTGATGCGTTATCTGCCACCTGTAGTGACCGGACCGGTGATTATCTGTATCGGACTGAGCCTGGCATCTTCTGCAATCGGAAATGCATCAACCAACTGGTTTCTGGCACTGGTTGCGCTGGCGGTCATCATCGCATTCAATATCTGGGGAAAAGGAATGTTCAAGATTATTCCAATCCTCATGGGAGTTGTAATTTCTTATGCAGTAGCAGTGATTATGAACACTGTCGGAATGACCAACCCGGATGGCTCAGCAATTATTAATTTTGCGCCGGTAGCTGAAGCAAGCTTTGTTGGAATTCCACCGCTTCAGATTTGCAAATTTGATGTTACTTCCATTCTGGTTATGGCACCGATTGCCATTGCAACGATGATGGAACATGTAGGAGATATGTCTGCTATTTCTGCCACAGTAGGAAAGAACTTTATTTCAGAACCAGGACTCCACAGAACTCTTATGGGAGACGGACTTGCAACTTCTCTTGCCGGTTTACTTGGCGGACCTGCAAATACAACCTATGGCGAAAACACAGGAGTACTGGAACTGAGTCGTGTGCATGACCCAAGAGTCATTCGAATTGCAGCAGTATTTGCTGTGATTGTCAGCTTTATTCCGAAGGTATCTGCTTTGATTAGTACCATGCCATCTGCTATTATTGGCGGAGTAAGCTTTATGCTTTATGGTATGATTTCTGCAATTGGTGTTCGTAATGTAGTAGAAAATAAGGTTGACCTGACAAAGTCAAGAAACCTGATTATTGCAGGAGTTATCTTCGTGTGCGGACTTGGATTCAGTGACGGACTGACATTTACTGTTGCCGGAACTTCTGTTACGCTGACTGCTCTTGCAATTGCAGCAATCGCAGGTATTTTGTTAAATATGATTCTTCCTGGAAATGACTATGAATTTGGTGTAAATGAATCCGGAGATGAAAACAGAGGAATTCACGCAGGAACTCGCGCGTAAGTCAACGGAATTAAGAAACATAATCAGGCAGAGTGGTTCACTGTAATACGTGTTCTACTCTGTTTTTTTGAAACCGGATTAGCCGTTGCCTGTCAAAATAAAGTGTGGTAGAATGAATTCCAAAAGAACGTAGGATGACATCCATGTAGATGAGGAGCGGTACGGAGTATGAAACCGATTTATGAGAAATTTATTGAAAATCAGGATTTAACAAAGGAAGAATTTGTAGAACTTATCAAATTCGCGGATAATCCGGAGGCTGCCAGCAGATTGAAGGAGGAAGCAGTTCGCATTCGAGAACAGTATTATGGAAAGAAAGTATTTACCAGAGGACTGATAGAGTATACGAATTATTGCAGGAATGATTGCTATTACTGCGGAATCCGCAAGAGTAATCAGAATGCAACGCGCTACCGCCTGACAGAGGATGAGATTATGGCCTGCTGTGAAAATGGCTATGAGCTTGATTTCCGTACCTTTGTATTACAAGGGGGCGAGGATGCTTATTATACAGATGATAAAATGGTAAATATTATCCGCAGAATTAAAGAGGCATACCCGGATTGTGCGCTGACCCTCTCTATTGGTGAAAAGTCTTTTGAAAGTTATAAACGCTTTCGGGAGGCCGGAGCGGACCGTTATCTGTTGCGGCATGAGACAGCGAATGAACAACATTACCGCAAGCTTCATCCGGAAAAAATGAGTCTGGCTAGTCGCAAGAATTGTCTGTATGATTTGAAAAAATTAGGATATCAGGTCGGGGCGGGCTTCATGGTAGGTTCTCCTTATCAGACGGCAGAAACGCTGGCAGAGGATTTACTCTTTTTAAAGGAACTGAATCCGGAGATGGTGGGAATCGGACCATTTATCCCACATCATGATACTATGTTTGCAGAGGAACCTGCAGGAAGTGTGGACTTGACACTTTATCTTTTAGCCGTGATTCGGATTTTGCTGCCAAAAGTATTACTGCCGGCAACAACAGCCCTTGGAACCATGGATCCACGTGGGCGTGAGAAAGGTCTGCAGGCGGGGGCAAATGTAGTCATGCCGAATCTGTCTCCGGTGAAAAACAGAAAATTATATGAATTATATGATAACAAAATCTGTACTGGTGAGGAAGCGGCAGAATGCAGAGGATGTATGGGCAGGCGGGTTGCCAGCGTAGGTTATGAGCTGGTAACAGAACGTGGAGATGCAGTTTCTGTGTAAGTAGTTGATCGATTCCTTGACTTTTTTATGGTGTCATAGTATTATTTAAATACTTTTGGGAATGAAGTTCTCCCTTGGGAAACCTAAACTGCTAACGATTAGCTGATGACTTCTACGATGAGTGAATCGCAGAAGCCATCGGCTTTTTTGCGTTTTATTCGAGATATTTATATAAAAGGAGAAAGATTATGTTAACATCACTATCACTTATTTTTCTGGTCGGACTTGCGATGGGAGCCATTTGCCAGAAAATAAAATTGCCAAGGATTATCGGAATGCTTGTAACGGGGATTGTGTCAGGCCCTTATGTATTGGATTTTTTAGACCCATCTATTCTTTCGATTTCAGCAGATTTACGAAAGATGGCTTTGATCATTATTTTGCTGAAGGCAGGGCTGTCTTTGGATCTGAAGGATTTGAAAAAAGTAGGAAGACCAGCGGTATTGATGGCTTTCCTGCCGGCTTCCTTCGAACTTGCCGGCTATGTTTTGCTTGCGCCTGTGATTCTGGGAATTACCCGAACAGAGGCAGCAGTTATGGGGGCAGTGTTGGCAGCGGTTTCACCGGCTGTCGTGGTGCCGAGAATGGTTCAGCTTATGGAACAGAAGTATGGAACCGGGAAGGGAATTCCGCAGATGATTCTTGCAGGGGCTTCGTGCGATGATATTTATGTTATTGTGCTGTTTACAACATTTTTGGGCATGGCGCAAGGCGGCACTGCCAATATCGGGGATTTTATGAATATTCCGGTTTCTATTTTGCTTGGTATTTTGCTTGGAAGTATGTTTGGATATGGCATATATCTGTTTTTTGAAAACGCATATGCGAATAAACATTGCGTGAGAAACAGTATGAAAGTGATTATCGTGCTTGGATTTTCCTTCCTTCTGATTGCAATCGAGGGATGGCTGGAAGGAAAAGTGGCGGTATCCGGACTTCTGGCGGTTGTCAGTATGGCATGTGTTCTGAAAAGAAAAAGCGATGCGTTTGTTTCCAGAAGACTTTCTGAGAAATTTGGAAAACTGTGGCTTTCCGCAGAAGTGATGCTGTTTGTTCTTGTTGGTGCAGCGGTGGATATCCGATATACGATGGATGCGGGATCAGCAGCGATCATAATGATTTTGGCTGCACTGGTATTTCGGGCATGTGGAGTTCTCTTAAGTGTGGCAAAGACGAACTTGACGTGGAAAGAAAGAATGTTCTGTGTGATCGCATATCTTCCGAAAGCAACGGTGCAGGCAGCCATCGGCTCCGTTCCTCTGGCAGCAGGACTTCCATGCGGAAAGATCGTATTATCGGTAGCGGTGATGGCGATTGTGATCACTGCGCCGATCGGAGCGTTCGGAATGGATCATACATATCAAAAATTGCTGACGAAAGGGTAAAAATATGTTATGTTGGACAATAAGAAGAAATATAATCCAGGTAGCTGAGACGAGGAGAATGAACGAATGAAGATTTTGGTAACAGGGTTTAACCCATTTGGTGGAGAAGCAGTGAATCCGGCTTATGAAGCGGTCAAGCTTCTTCCGGATACGATCGCGGGAGCAGAGATCATCAAAAAAGAAATTCCAACAGAATTTGACAGAAGTGTGAAAGAAATAGAAGCGGCAATCGAAGCATACCGGCCAGATATAGTATTGAATGTGGGACAGGCAGGAGGACGGGCCTGTGTGACGGTAGAAAAAATAGGAATTAACCTGGCAGATACAACCTGTTAAAAAAGTGTCAGAAAATTCTATGACAAATTTGAAAAATGGCAATAGATATATGGATATGATTGTGTTATAATGCAAGGTATCAACGTGTTGACACAATAAAGTGTCTGCAAATAAAAAATGAAGAGAACGAGGATATAATATTATGGAAGCAATAAAACGCGCAGAGCGCATGCATGATGTACATTCGGACATCAGAGGTCCATTGTATATCGAAGCTTTGAAAATGCAGGAGGAAGGGAAGAAGGTTTTAAAGCTGAATACAGGAAATCCGGCAACCTTTGGTTTTCCTCTTCCGAAGAGTATTGAACAGGCACTGAATAATCATATTGATGAAGGTGTGGCATATTGTGATTTCAAAGGAATGCCGGCTGCAAGAGAAGCGATTTGTGAGTATGAGAAGAGCAAAGGCATCAAAGGGATTACACCGGACGATGTCTTCATAGGAAATGGTGTGAGTGAAGTGGTTTCTTTTGCCTTGATGCCATTGTTGAATCCAGGAGATGAGGTACTGGTTCCAACTCCAAGCTATTCTCTTTGGGGAAATACAGTCCATTTGTCCGGCGGAACACCAGTCTTTTACAGATGTGATGAACAAGCACATTGGTATCCGGACATTGCGGATATTCGTTCCAAAATTACAGATAAAACTAAGGCGATTGTTGTAATTAATCCGAACAATCCGACGGGTGTATTGTACTCACGGGAGCTTTTGGAAGAGATTGTCCAGATTGCCAGAGAAGCAGAGATTATGATTTTTGCAGACGAGATTTATGATCGTCTTGTAATGGATGGCCTTGAGCATACTTCTCTTGCCTCGCTTGCGGATGATATTCCTATGGTAACCATGAATGGTTTGTCTAAGTCCCATTGCCTTTGCGGATATCGGTGTGGTTGGATGGTAATTAGTGGGCCGCGCCACCTGACAGAAGATTATGTGCAGGGGATTGTACAGCTAACTTCTATGCGCCTTTGTTCGAATACGTTGGCTCAGATTGTGATTCCTGCAGCTCTTGATGATATGGAGACTCCACATTCTATGGTAAGGCCGGATGGAAGACTTTATCTACAGAGAGAAGCAACGGTAAAAGAATTAGAGAAGATTGACGGGCTTTCCTTTGTGAAGAATGATGCTGCGTTCTATATGTTTCCGAAGCTGGATGTGAAGAAATTCAACATTACAGACGATAAGAAGTTTGCACATGATTTACTGGTAGCAACCAATATTCTTATGGTTCCGGGAAGTGGATTCGACTGGCATGAGCCGGATCATTTCCGTATTGTTATGTTGCCTGAAGCACATGAGCTTGCGGATGCAATGCACAGAATGGGTGAGTTCTTAGATGGATATAAGCAAAAGTAAATAGTGCTATATGAAAAAGGTCCGATGGACCTTTTTTATATGTCTGGAAACAAAAGAAAAGACCCGGGGGATGGGTCTTTTCTAATAGATATTTATATGCGAAACATTAAACAGTTTCCACTAAGCAGTTTCTATTAAGCAGTTAGAACCTTCAGCAGGAGCTTCGGCTAACATATCAACTGCTTTCTCACATAATTCTTTCCGGTAGGTAACTTCGGCTGCCGTAGGGAGAGAAGGATTTCCAAATACGTGAAGGACACTGTTTCCGCGCAGAATTCTGTGTGAACCGATTCCTTCGGAAATATTTACCAGATTGGTGACATGGACAATTGGAATACCTGCACGTTCAATTTCTTTTGTCATGACTGCACCGCAGCGTGAGGAAGTACCTCATGTAGAGGTAAGAATGACGGCATCTACATCATTTGCAAGCAAATCTTTGGCAATGCCTTCGCCAAATTCTTTTCCTTTTTCCATTGGAGTCATAACACCGGCTGTGGTATAGAATGCCGGGAATACGTCTCCGATTTTTCCTTCTTTTTTCAGTTCTTCCAGAGCATCAATTGGCACAAGGCGGTTCGGGTCCTGAAGAACGAAAGCGTTATTGTAACCCTGATGACGGACTTCATAATCCTTGGCATCCAACCGATCTACATTACCAAAGGTGTAGCGCTTGTAGCATTTGGAATTGGTTACAACCATGTTGTCCGGGTTTCCGGCAGGAACCAGACCACCATCGGTAACAACAGCAACTTTGATTTCATTCAGTGGTTTTTTCAGTACCGGGAGAGGAAGCTCCTCGTGGTTTGGCATTTTTACTTCGGTATAGAAGTTTTCTTTATGGTATTTCTTAAGCAGCATATCCACACCACGTTTGCATGCCGGAATGGAATAATCAATCTGGATTGCAGGACCGGAGCCATGGTAGCCTTCTTTTTTACCATCACCGATAAAGTCACCTTCGACCAGACGTTTTGCAAATGCGGCAACATTTTTAATGAAGATACGCATACGGTTTGCACGGTTGTCGGTCTGAAGAATATAACATCTGTCTTTGTAAAGGTCCGTACCTGGATTTTCCGCATAAAGTGCAGTGACGGCAGGAATCTTTAACTGTTCTGTGATAACAGCAGTGGCAGCACCGCAGCCGATTCCATAACGACCTGCGTTCATACCGGGTCCGGCGATAAATAACTGGGCATTGTATTTCTTTACGATTTCTACAAATTCTGCCGTAACGGTTTCTATATTTTCTGCAATATGGTTGTCACCACAAATGATGGTGGCAACGATTTGATAATCATCCCCGAGTTCTTTTGCAAGCTGAAGTCCCGGTCCTACAGGTTCCTCCCTTACAGAAACACCGATACTTGCGGTATCTTCACCGCCCATGCCGGCATAAAACTGGTTAATATAATGAACGACTCTTATTTTCTCTGCCATAATTATGCCTCCTTTCCTGCACAATCCGGCACTGGTGGCAGGTCATTGTCAGTGGTTACATAACAGTCACCGAGCTGGGACCAGATTCCTTGATATGCAAAGTTTGTAGAGTGAACAAATGGACCTTCTACATTGACACCGGCAAGACTTGGAACATTGGTGTCACGGCCAATGACACGGTCAACCTTTGGATGATGTAAATCGTAGTTGCGTCCGCTGTTGATGCAGGCATCAATTCTTGGGTCGGAGATAACCAGCATATCACCAGGTTTATCATTAGAAACGGCTGATAAATTCATGACTGCCGGCATTCCCATTTTCTCACACCAGTTGAATGCGAGCGCCTGGTCTAACTGACAGTGCCCCATACCGGACTTATTAATGATTACGCAGTCAGCACCTAAGGTTTCCTTGCAAATCGTAGCTGCAATCATTCCCATGGTATCTTTTCCGTCAACCTTCATAACGTTATTGGTAAATACCATGCCGACAAATTCCAAGTCCTTTCCATGACGGTTCATGAGTTCTTTGATATATAGCTCATTCTGTAAGAAATAGTTCGGCTCCCAGTAACGCCAGATCATGGCACCATCCAGAACTTCGGTAGGCTGAAGCACGATTGGCAGGAAATTCAGTGCGCTTTGTCCATATACATGGAAGTTCCAAGTATCATGGGAAGCCATGTGTACGGTGAGATAAGCAACTTTTGGAAGCTTCTTTTCCGGGTCAACCGGTTTGCGCTCAAATACTTCTGTCTCATCCGGTGTCATGTTAATTGCAAGTTTTGCAAGATGAACGTTGATGGAAAGCGAAGCGTATTTGAGTGCTTCGGCATAGCTTGCGTCGCTGACACCCTCAGCAGGAGTGGCGTCCAGAATAATATGATAATGTCTGGAGAAGTTGGAGTATTTTGCACACTCGCCACCCATATCCAGATAGTATTTGATATTGCATTTTGCATAATAAAGGTCGGATATCACAACTCCTTTCAGGGCAACCGTACGTCCTTCTCCGGCTGGTGCAAGCTTGCCCCAGATTCCGGGATAAGAGGTTTCCGGTGCGTCTGCTTTGCAGCGTGGCTGCATTACATCATGAATCCCTAAGATACGGCAGCTCTCTCCAGGTACCGCTAGCTTAATGTCCAGAGAACCGAACAGCTCACTTTTGGCAATGTTTATTAATTCTTCTTTGTTTACAGTCAGTATGCCGTCTTTCAAATTGGTTGTGTCACCAAATTGAACCTTATGCACACGGACATAATCAATTTGTAATCGTTTGCTCATTTGCATTTTCCCCTTTCTAAAATAAATAATGTTCATGAATATATGGCGATAAACGATTCGGATTTTATCTACTATTATTGTATATTTAAATAAATAGGGCGACAACAAACAGAACTTCGGATTGTTTAAAAGTAGTACAAAAAAAGAAAAGTGCACAAAGAAATCTGAAAAAAATAAGAAGTGAGTGCGATAAATAGTACAATTATTGCACCCACTTCTAAAAGTTATATTGTTTAAGCGGATCTTATTTTTGTTTTTTTCTGGAAGGTGCGGTTCGGTACGGTTTCCCGTTCAAGAATCGTCCGCATTTGTTCAAAGTAAATCATATAGTCATCGTGCATACCATTTTGTACCCATTCACTTAGCATTCCCAGCAGTGCATGAGTTTTCATTCTGGCAGTCAAGTAAAGCTCGTCCTTCTTGATGGAAAGCTGATATTTTTGATAGGTATGTTCCAGATTGCGTGTCCATAGATTCACGTAAAAATCGTGCATACATCCATACAGAGAATTCTGTCCCGTGTATTGGAAACAAGCCATATAGAATTTGCGGTGAGCATACAGAACCTTGCATACATCTACAAAAGTCTCCGGTAATTTATCCGGATCTGCGAAAGATGCAATGTGTTCATTCATATCAGAGAAAAATATCCAGTTGATTAACTCATATTTATCCTGAAAATGGTAATAGAATGTATTCCGGCTGATACCACAATAGTTCGTGATGTCTTTTATTGAAATTTTTGATAAAGGCTGATTGGCAAGCAAAGCTTTTAAGGCATCTGCAAGAGCTTCTTTGGTAATGGAAGTGTTCGGCATTTGTGACCCTCCTTTTCTCAAATGAACCGTTTTCATTGTAGTACGACATAAGGTGTAATAGGTTAAATTTGCTTCCAATGACATTATATTACAACTATATTCAGACAACAATGAAAAATGACGAAAAAAATTCAGACAAAAACAAAAAGTGTAATAAACTCAGAATAAAAATTCACCAAAAAATAATTTGGATGTTACAATATATGCAGAAAGAAGGTGATTATGTGGACTACTGTTTTAAAGAAATGTATATTCCTCGAAAAGACAATGGAAAAGCCTTATATCTTACGAAGTTTGAAAGTGAGAGCAGTATTCCGGAGCGGAATCTTCTGATGATTCACGAGCTTACCTTTGCTCAATTTGTATTTGATATCAAATATAAAGATTACAGTCTGTGTGAGTATTTTGCAGGTCAGGGATATACGGTATGGAGACTGGATATCGGTGGTTATGGAAAGTCGGAATCTTATGAGAACGGTTGGGATGTGACCACCGAAAATGCGGCAAAGGATCAGCTATGTGCCATCAAAGTGATATGTGAGCAGCAGAGCGTGGAAAAGATTGATTTACTGGGCTGGTCCTGGGGGAGCATGACAACCGCAAAAGCTGCAATATGGCAACCGGATCAGATTCGAAAACTGGTCTGGCTTGGACCTTGCTTTGGAGGTGTGTTTGAGCCGGTAATGATTCATACACCGTTTTTGTCGATTGATGATGATTATGTAAACCGGATCTGGAGAAAAGATCCGGAGTGTCAGGAGCAGTATGACCAGGCTATAGTGGAACCTATGCTGCTGAATCTGTGGTCTGTGCTGGCATACAGACAGAAGGGGGAGCGATTAAGACCGGCCGGAGGAGCAAAAGAGATTATGGAGGCAGGAGATAAATGGCTGATTGAGCCTGAGAAGATCAAGGTTCCGGTATTGATTGTGACAGGGGATAGTGACTTTTACGTGAATGTAGAGCGGTGCTATGAGGCAGTGGAAAAGCTTCCTCAAGGGTCTGCTATCTGCCATCTGAAACACGCAGGACATGCCATGTATCTGGAAAAAAATTTTTATCAGAAAACGCGTCAGGCAATTTTGAATTTTTTGAAAGAAGAATAGTGTGACACATTCGCACAAGTGTCACATTTTTGTGCATATTAAGGAAAATGCCCAATTATAAAACAGTCGTATTTATTGCATACGCAAATAAAAAAAGTGTATAATAATGGCAGAAAATGTTAATAAATTATCGAGAATTGCTGGATAATTAGATGGGAGGATGTAGATGGCAAATACGAAACTTACAAAAGAAGCACTGGCAAAAGCACTGAAAGACCTATTACTCGAGCGTCCACTCGATAAAATTTCAGTGAAAGATATCACGGAACAGTGTGGTATGAGTCGAAACAATTTTTACTATCATTTTCAGGATAAATACGAATTGATTAGTTGGATTTTCTATAATGACATTTCAAAGCGGGTGGAAACCTATGCAGATTCGTCAAAATTTCTGGAGGACAGTTTTACCAGCGTATGTGAGTGCCTGTACAACGAACGGGAATTTTATTTAAAATGTTTCAAATATGTAGAGCAGAACTCATTGTTTGAAGTGTTGACGGAACTTTATATGGAGCTTTGGACGAAAACTTTGCATGAGCGATATGCAAATTCCGGTCTGGATCTTAGTGATGACGAAATTCAGCTTATTGCAAAGATGAATACCCGGGCCATGGTAGGAATGATTACGGATTGGGTAAAAAAAGGTATGAAAGATGATTACATGAATTATAGCGAGCAAAATGCAACCTCGCTGGACAGAGAATGTTTTGTGGTAGGAGGAAAGTATCTGATGCTTTCTTAGGGGTAAATATAGAATTGTATTTTAGAAGGGCACTTCTTATTTCCCGACAGCCCCATTCTTTTTCTTCTGTCTTTATATGCCAGAAACAGAAT
>CAJMSZ010000054.1 GCA_905216215.1 uncultured bacterium
TCCACCGGAAACCGCAATGGCATCTACCGTGTTCAAGTCCACCTCTGTCATTTTCACAATTTCATCCAACATCGGAAGTAGTGTCTGTGAATGTGTCTTCTTAAAGTTCACCGTATATTCTGCTGTGGTTTTCGATACCCCATTTTCTTCATCGACAATTGCGACAGTGGCAACCAAACCCGAACTGTCAATCGCTAAAATACGCATGTTTCTTCCCCATTTCTATTCTTCCGGCACATCTGCACCGGTAATTGTAATCTGCCTGTAATCAAAACCTTTTTCCAGATTCTTTTCGATTGTAATATCAATTCTGTTCTCCGGCAAAATTTCTTCTATCAGATTTGCCCACTCAATCAGGCTTACACCCTGTCCGTAAACATAGTCTTCAAAACCGATTTCCTCCATTTCTTCCACGTCACCAATACGGTAAACATCGAAATGATAAAGTGGAAGCCTGCCTTCTTCGTAAATCTGGACAATCGTAAAGGTAGGACTGTTGATAGATTCCTCTATCCCCAGCCCTTTTGCCAGTCCCTGTGTAAATACGGTCTTTCCAACACCCAAATCGCCAGTTAAGGTATAAACGTCGCCAGGCTTTGCCTGTCTGCCAATCTGTTCCCCCAACGCAAATGTTTCCTCTGCACTGTTTGTTTCTATTTTCCTACACTGCATATATCTTCCCTCTGCCACTCTGAATTCTGTATATCTTCCTTACAGCACATCATTCTTAAACTGTCTTACCGTGAAACTTTACCTTCTTTGCCGGCATATGCGCGGAAATCATTTTCACTGTCGCATCATACTGTTCACCCAGACATTCTTTCGGAAAAATAATCGCTCTTTTTTGTGTAATGTACATAATCACAGATTTCTTTGTTTCAATAACTTTTCGGAAATCTTCCCATTTATTCGATGCACTCTGGTTATCTTGGGAAACCTGAACACCTTCTTCTGTTAATTCATAGCAGAGTGGTTTCTGAAACATTGGTGTCCTGAGAACCTGCTCGCTTGCACGGAACTTGATATTGATTGGAATTCCTACAAGGAAGACTGTTGCAAGCATGAAAAATATCATAGAATCACTGATATCTCCCTGTACAATCTTGTTTACACCTATTCCTAAGGTTACAATCCCGACAATCACATTCAAGCTTCCGGTCAGACTTGTATATGATGAATATAACAAAAAGTCAAACATCGCGCTTTTCGTCATCTGAACTTCGAATTTAACTTCCATCTCTGCCTCCTGTTTTCCGACTTATAATTTTCTCAATTATAACACACCATTTTTCAGGAAACAATAGCCGTCTGCATTCTGTTTTTATCTGTTCTTTATCCTCTGCTCTGTTTGAGGATCGGACTAATCTTCTTGTAAATCAATGCTACAACCAGAGATACCAGTATCCCCTTCAACAAATTAAATGGCGCTACGGCAAATGCCACGAAAGTAAACAAACTTGTAATATGTCCGTTTACAGCAGTTCCCATTGCCACCAGCGCATCAATCGGCATCTGGAATGCTTTGGCATAAGTCGGAAGAAGCACATAAGCATTCAGGAAACAGCCTACCAGTGTCATGAAAATCGTACCTGCGGCCATACCAATGATTGCTCCTTTTTTTGAATGCATTTTTCTGTAAATAAATGCTGCCGGCAGGCAAAAGCTAATTCCAATCAAAAAGTTTGCCACATCTCCTACGCCAGCTGTAGTAGAACCTATTGTTAACAGTTTTAATAAAATTTTCACCAGCTCAATCAGAACGCCGGCCACTGGTCCCATGGCAAAACTGCCGATTAATATCGGAACTTCACTAAAATCAATTTTGTAAAAACTCGGCGCAAAAGGAAGCGGAATTTCAAACAGCATCAGTACCAACGCAACTGCACCCAGCATACCAATCTGAGCTATGGTTCTTGCGTTTATTTTTTCCTTTCTTCCATCCTGTACCTCCGTTTTTGTATTCGCTTTGTTCATTGTCTCTGTACTCATTTTCTTTCTCTCCTTTTCATACATGAATGTTTAAATAAGGGAGAAAATTCTTGTAGGGTTTCTGCATCAAAAAAAGAACCTCTGTAAACTTCAGGGGTTCTTGAATGCACACTCGTCATACATCTTACACTGTACTCCTAAAATGTATAACTGATTTTCTTCTCACATCCAGACTTTACTGTCGGTTTTGGAATCGCACCAAATCAGCTGCGCAAAGGTTCTACACAGGTCGCGGACTATACCGCCGGTTGGGAATTTCACCCAGCCCCGAAGAATTTTCTTTATTATCCGTGCTAATTATAGAATATGCTATCCATTTATGCAAGTATTATCTTCTATTTTTTCACTCCATATATAACTGCTTTCTACACACTATATGCATCTGCAAACGCCGCACAAACTGCTCAAAAGCCAAACATCACAGCATACACTTCCGGTAGTACAGGCAGAATCCGTATTTGCATAATTGCCTCCAAATGGATTCCCCTGATATCGCTGGGTATTCCAGCTTATTTGATTAAGGAACTGCCTGTACTGGATATTGCTCGGCTCCATATTGACCGCCTGAGCTGCATGGTCCTTGGCAAGCACATTATTGCCAAGATTGGCATTGGCTACTGCGCTTAAGTAATGCCACTCTGCGTTTCGGTTCTCCATGCGTCCAAGTACGTTCAGTGCATCCTGATATCTTCCATTACTGATAAAATTACGGACTCCCTGCATTTCTACGCTCTGCTGGTCACCGGATGTCTGACTGCTTCCATAGCTGCTTCCATAGCTACTTCCATAGCCATAATTTCCAGAATTATAGCCATAACCACCGGAACTATAACCGCCATGTGCCCTCTCCTTCGTAATGGTATCATAAGCTTCCTGCACTTCCTTGAACTTTTCTTCCGCAAGGTCTGCCAGTGGATTGTTCACGTTGGCGTCAGGATGATATTTTCTGCTTAATTCTCTGTATGCTTTCTTCACCTCATCATCCGATGCATTGGGCGAAATTCTAAGCACATCATATGGATTCTTGTTCATCTATTCTTCCTCGCTTTTCTCTAATGCTGATTTTTCCTGTAACTTTTGATATCGTTTCCAAACCCCATCATATAGTATATTCCGCAAAATGTCTATGTTCTGAATACAAGGAAGCTGTTCGAAAGCCGCCGCGCACTCCCCCATCATCATAAAAAGAATTTCTTTGCAGCGCGCTTCATATCCATCCTCTTTTACCATTTCTTTGAGCGGGTTGTAACTGTGTTTTTCTATATCCTTCGGCAAATCTTCATACGCATCCATGATATAAATGAATTTTCCAAGATAAAATCCCATTCTACGCAGCTTATCCTCCCAGCAGTCCTTTTTATAAACCAAAATTTCTTCCATCAGACGGCCAAAGCATCCCGCTGGTACGTCAATTTCCATACAATCCTGTCGTTCATATTCAGAAAGATTTCTCAATTCTTTCTGAATGACTTCACATTGTCTTGGATAACAAGCCATAGCTTTTTTCACTTTATGTAACATCATCCGGCCACCTGCCAGAGCAGTCAGTTTTTTTTCATCTTCCCAATCATCCTTCAGATGAAAATAAGCCAGAATTAAATTCATATCCGCAGCATAATCTGTTATTTCATTTTGCAGTATCACACGCTTCTTCACAGGATGCACTGCACATCTATGTTCTTCGCTCTTTGTCTCGTACTCGTACAGTGAAGTCAACAGAAGAATCACAAAAGTCATATCATAGGTCAAGGTCAGCTGGCCTGAAATTCCATACCTGGTTTTCAGGCTCTGACACAGTCCACAATAATAAGACCGATATTCATGAAAGTCTTTCATTTTTAATTCCAGCTCATTTGCTGTTACATATCCAAACAATGTTATATTCCTCTCATGGTAAGCTGAATTCTCTTTTTCTGAAGGTCCACGCTCATCACCTTCACATCTACAATGTCACCTACGCTCACTGCTTCCAGTGGATGTTTAATAAATTTATCTGTAATCTGCGAAATATGTACCAGTCCATCCTGATGTACCCCGATATCCACAAACACACCGAAATCGATAACGTTTCTTACGGTTCCCTTCAGAACCATGCCTTCCTTCAAATCCTTCATATCAAGGACATCTGTACGCAGAATCGGTTTTGGCATCTCATCACGAGGGTCTCTGGCCGGTTTCTCCAGTTCTTTTACAATATCCCGCAGTGTAATCTCACCTATCCCAAGTTCTTCCGCCAATGCCTTGTAATCACGAATAGTCTTGGAAAGGCCGGCAAGTCTGCCTGCTGCAACATCTTCGGAAGTATATCCCTGTTTTTTCAATAATTTTGTTGCCGCTTCATAGCTTTCCGGATGGACACTGGTTCCATCCAGTGGATTTTCACCGCCCTGAATGCGCATAAACCCGGCACACTGTTCAAATGCCTTCGGTCCCAGTTTAGGAACCTTAAGCAGCTCCTTTCTATTTTCAAACTTCCCGTTTTCTTCTCTATAAGCCACAATATTTTTCGACAGAGCGCCTGAAATTCCCGAAATATACGCAAGCAATGGTGCAGAAGCAGTATTCAAATCCACACCGACTTTATTTACACAATCCTCTACGACACCCCCAAGGGCTTCTCCAAGCTTCTTCTGGTTCATATCGTGCTGATACTGGCCTACTCCGATTGCCTTTGGCTCAATCTTTACCAACTCTGCAAGTGGGTCCTGCAGCCTTCTCGCAATGGAAGTTGCACTTCTCTGTCCCACATCAAACTTTGGGAATTCTTCTGTGGCAAGCTTACTTGCAGAATACACAGAAGCTCCGGCTTCATTTACGATCACGTACTGTACTTTTTCCGGAATCTCTTTCAATAAATCTACGATAAATTGTTCAGACTCCCTGGAAGCAGTTCCATTTCCAAGGGAAATTAAAGTAATATGATATTTCTTGATAATCTTCTTTAGCAAATCCTTGGCAGCTTGAATTTTCTGTGGAGTAGTAGGAGCTGTCGGATAAATTACCGTTGTTCCAATTACTTTTCCGGTTGGATCCACTACTGCCAGCTTACAGCCCGTACGAAATGCCGGATCCCATCCAAGTACAACCTGTCCCACAATCGGAGGCTGCATAAGAAGCTGTTCCAGGTTCTTTCCAAACACCTTGATTGCCCCATCCTCTGCTTTTTCTGTCAGTAGGTTGCGGATTTCCCTTTCAATTGCAGGCGCAATCAGACGCTTATAACTGTCCTCCACAACTTCTTTCAATACCGGTGACGTCACTGGATTATCCTTACGGATTACTTTCTTCTGTAAATATCTCAGAATATCCTCTTCTGGAGCTTCTATTTTTACATTCAGGAACTTTTCTTTTTCTCCACGATTCAGAGCCAGTACACGGTGTCCCGCTACCTTTGCAATATTTTCCGAATATTCGTAATACATCTCATAAACGGATTCTGCTTTCTCATCCTTGGCTGCTGAGGTCAGAAGTCCCTTCTTCATGGTCAGGTCACGAATATATACTCGATAATCTGCTTCATCTGAAATCTGTTCTGCCAGAATATCCTTGGCGCCTTCGATTGCCTCTTCCACAGATGTTACTTCGTTTTCTTCAGAAATAAACTCAACTGCAGCCTTCTCCAGTGGCTCCTTCATCTGTTGCATAGAAATGAGAAGCGCCAACGGCTCCAGTCCCTTTTCCTTGGCAATGGTTGCCCTGGTTCTCCTTTTTGGACGGTATGGACGGTATAAGTCGTCCACCAATACCTGGGTTTCAGCATTTTCAATCTGAGCTTTCAGTTCCAGGGTCAGCTTACCCTGTTCTTCGATACTTGCCAGTACCTGTTCCTTCTTTTCTTCCAGATTGCGAAGATAGGTCAAACGCTCATACAGATTACGGAGCTGTTCATCATCCATTGTTCCATGCGCTTCTTTCCTATATCTGGCAATAAACGGAATCGTATTGCCTTCATCTATCAATTGAACTGCCGCGTCAACCTGCCAACGCTTCACACCCAATTCTTCTGTAATCTTCTGATTAATATCCATAAAATAATTCCTCACTTATATTTTCTTCCATATATGTAGCAATTCCCAAATAACTTGTCTCATCATATCACGCAATCCAGATTTTTTCAATTCCTTCCACAGAAGATTCACAAACCTCAAAAAGAGATTTCAGAGCCTGCTCTGTTTTCTTGTTTTTTTCTTCCACATGTGTTATCATTTCTGTAAAATATTAGAAATGCAGGGAACTATTATGTATGAATCAAACACGGAATTGCTTTCCAAACAACAAAAAAAATCTTTAGAGACCAAACGGAAGATTTTCCACGCTGCTAAAAACATCCTTCAACGTGAGGGATATGAACGCCTCTCCATCAAAAACATCTGTGATGAAGCCGGTGTATCCAACGGAAGCTTTTACCATCATTTTAAAACAAAAGATGACTTGCTTTCTTATTATATTGAAGAGCAGCCAAGTATTAACCCGGATTTGCTCGACCCTCCATCCAGTGCAGATGAAGCAAAAATCGCTATTATCCATGTTTATCTGAATTATGCACAGTACTGTCGCGAATTGGGTGTGGAATTTATGGCAAATTATTACACTCCTAAAAATCAGGCCTTGAATCCTTCCATCCGGACAGAACGGCCTTATCCCATTCTTACCGTAGAAAATTATTTGAAACGGGCAATTGACAATGGAACATTCAAGCCTACCATCCCACTGTCCGATATCTTAACAGATATACGAATGATCGTGATTGGAAATGTATTTGAGTGGTGTCTCCATAATGGGGATACTGATTTTGAGGGAAATATCAGACGTTCTCTTACGCATTACTTAGACGGAATTTTTTAGTTCCGTCTTTTTCTGGCTTCAGACATGAAAAAAACCATTCAAGCAAGCGTCCTTGAATGGTTTCTCAATTTTAGAAGGGATTTTGCATTATTGGTATTGACTACCTCTTTGTGATTTCATTATATGTCATGTCTGCCAGAAAGTCCAATCGCTTATTATGATATATTTATAGATAAATTCTATAAGATTGTTTTTATCAAGAACGGCAAGGTTTCTGTGTTTTTATCATTGCAGTTTATTTTTCATTTTTTTATAATAAAAACAGATACTAACGTTTTCATTCATATGATTATACAGAAAGTAGGAAATAATGTGTACCATTTTATTGTAAATCCAAATGCTTCTTCCGGTTTTGGAAAAGAAGTCTGGAATAAAACAGAACTCATATTAAAAACTAAGAATATTGACTATCAGGTATATTTCACCCAATACCAAAGACATGCCGAAAAGTTGACTGCTTCCATTACATCGGATGGGGCGGCACACACCCTTGTGGTACTAGGTGGAGATGGAACAATTGGTGAGGTTGTAAGTGGGATTTGCTATCCGGAGAAAATCACATTGGGCTATATTCCCATCGGCTCCGGAAATGACTTTGCACGAGGTCTTGGACTCGCAAAAGATTACAAAGAGGCTCTGAATCAAATTCTTCATCCACAACATCTTCAAAAGCTGAATCTTGGTGTCACAAAATACGAGAATACAAAGCGTCGTTTTGCAGTCAGCTCCGGATTTGGGTATGATGCAGCCATTTGTCAGGAGGTTTGTGTTTCCCGTCTTAAGAAGTTTCTGAACCGGATGAAACTGGGAAAGCTTGCCTACATAAGCCTGTCCATAAGCTGTCTGATTCGTTGTACTCCAAAGCGGATGAAAATCACTTTAGACGATAATAAGATTTTGAGATTTGAACGCACCTACTTTGCCACTGCAATGAATCTTCCTTACGAGGGAGGCGGGTGCAAATTCTGCCCGGATGCCTGTTCCGATGACGATATGCTGGACTTCATCGTAGTGGCTGATGTTCCCAAGATACAAGCCCTTTTGATTCTGCCCACCGTATTTACCGGCAAACATACTCGCCTGAAAGGTGTCCACATTTATCGTTGTAAAAAGGCAGAATTGGAATCTGACGTTCCATTGGTCTTACATACAGACGGGGAGACTGTTTTCCCAGAAACCTCAGTTTCCATGAGTTTGGAAGAGGCTTCCGTGCAACTGATTCAATCTTAAAAATTCTTCTAAGTTCTTCTAAAAAAAATATAAAGCTTTCACAAAGATAGTTGTTTCCAAAGGTATTTGGTGTTATACTGTCTGCTGATACCAAAAAGACTTAGCGGAATTTTGTCCGATACCTAGTAACTGATAGACCAACAGTTGTTAAAGGAGTGAATTACTTGAAAGCATTTTTAGATAAGTATAACTGGTTGTTACATAAGTACAGTCACGCATGGGTATTTCTCTATGGACTTATCTATCTGCCTTGGTTTGCATGGCTGGAGAAAAAGGTAACCTATAATTATTATGTAATCTCTTCACCACTTGATAAATTCATACCGTTTTGTGAGTATTTCATTATACCTTACCTGTTCTGGTTTGTGTATATTGCAGCCACGGTGCTTTATTTCTTTTTTAAGGATAAGCAAAGCTTTTACCAGTTGGCCAGGTTCCTTATTACTGGAATGACATTTTTTCTGGTGGTCTGTACCGTGTTTCCCAATGGTCTGCATCTGCGTCCGTATGTATTTGAGCACGACAACATCTTCGTTGAACTGGTGAAATTCATATATCGAACCGATACACCTACCAATGTACTTCCAAGTCTTCATGTATACAATTCTCTTGGATGTTACATTGCAATCTCCAAGGATGAGAAACTGTGCCAGAAAAAGTGGATGAAACCGGTTGCTTTTATTACGACTGTTTTGATTATCATGTCAACTATGTTTTTGAAGCAACATTCGGTCATTGATGTGAGTGCTGCCTTTCTTACCGCTTATGTAGTATATGTATTTACATACGAACCGGTACGGAAAAAGCATCCTTCATATGCCAGACAGACAATTAAACAGATATAAGAACAATCGCCATGCCAATTGAGTTTCCCAGAAGTCAGACTTTCGGGATAACTCACTTAGCATAGCGATTTTTTATTCTTCATATTTGTTTTGCCCAATCCTGATATTTACGTATTTTGTATAGGCTTCAAATGCAGCCGGGATTGAATATTTTTTCTGAATTTCTTCCGGATGTGCAAAGATAAATTCCTTCGGTCCTTGTTTTTCTAATTCATCTACCCTGATGGCATATCCTGTCATATGCCACTCAATATGACTGAAAATGTGTTTTGCAGACGGAAGTTCCTTTACAAACACAGGCATCAGTCCAATGGACTTACAGTATTCCACTACCTCTTCCGTTTGCAGATGTCCATCCACATTGGGGAATTCATACATTCCGGCTAACAATCCTTTTTTGCTCCGTTTGTGAATTGCTACGGTTTCTCCATCCTGGAATACAAGAATGGTCTTCTTCTCGATTTTCCTGTCTTTCGCCTTCTTTTTCACTGGGAGTTCACTCTGGCACCCCAGTTTCTTTGCCCTGCAAAAAGAAGTCAGTGGACAAATATCACATTTGGGCTCTCCATTCGGAACACAGACAATGGCGCCAAGTTCAATAAGTCCCTGATTAAAATCGGACGGACATTCCTTCGGAATAACTTTCTCTATCTTCTCTTCCATCTGTTTCCGTACAGATGCTTTCATAATATCTTCTCTGTTTTCCAGAATTCTGGATACCACACGAAGCACATTTCCATCCACCGCCGGTTTGGGAATTTCAAATGCAAAGGACGCGATAGCTCCTGCTGTGTAGCTTCCAATTCCTTTCAACGAAAGTATCTGTTCATATTCACGCGGAAACTGACCATCATACTCTTCTACAATCTGCTTTGCAGCAATCTGCATATTGCGGACACGATTGTAATATCCCAATCCTTCCCAAAGCTTTAACAACTGATCTTCCTCAGCCCCCGCAAGTGCTTCGATGGTAGGAAGTTCATTCATAAACCTGTAATAAAATGGTTTTACCGCTTCTACTCTCGTCTGTTGGAGCATAATTTCAGAAACCCAGACCCGGTAAGCATTTACATGATGCCTCCATGGTAAATCTCTTTTATTAGCCCGAAACCATTGCACTAACGGTTCCACTGCCTGATATAATTCTTCATTTTCCAGAACAACCGGTACCTCCTCATGAATCTGAATGGAAGCCTCTGCCACTTTACAGTCAAAGGCTCTGATTTGCACCCCCGCTTTTTCTGCCTTCAAAAGCGCTTCTGCAAATTCTGGTTGTGTATCTCTGTTTGGTGTAAAATACTTTACCCCTTCCATCTGAACAACAAAGAAAAGATATGCCTCATAACCTTCTTGGACAGCATCTATCAGCTCTTCTACATGTTTCACTGCCCTTTCGCTTGGTGCATCCGGGAACCGAACTACACCATCATTTTCCAAAGTGACGCCTTTCACTTCAATAAATGCTTTCTTATCTCCATGTTCTGCGTAAAAATCAAATCGCGACTTTTTATAAGTCTGTTCCGGTTTCAGTATATGCAAGTCCGAGAAAAATTGTTCTCCACGCAGCCATTCTTCTACTGCCCGGTTGGGGATTTGAGAATCCATATTAATGAATCGATTCCCTTTTTTCACAGCAATCAGATCCCAATTTGTTTTTCTCTGCGGTGCATCAGTTATCTGCAGATAAACCTCCGCCCCAGGTACAAGAAGTTCTGCACATCTTCCTGTATTTTTCACATGAACCGTTTCTTCTATTCCATTTATTTCAACTTTCGCAATAAAACGATTGGGACGGTTCAAGAACCGCCCCGTTACTATATTACTGTAATTCATCTATATTTTTCCTCTTTGTTATCTTCAAACTGCCATCCATGCCAAGAAGCATTTTCATCAGCCACACAAAAAACACCAGAACAAGAATCGGAATGATACACGAAGTCACAATAAGTACAGCCAATGCTTCTACAAACTGATTCAGTGACTGTTCTACTTTCTTCACCGCACCTGCAGTCCCATCCTTAATCTTATCCCATAGACTTTTGTCTTCTTCATTCTCCAGCTCATCCGACATATCCTTTGCAGACGAAATGGTCTCATTAATGGAATCCTCATATGTACTCTGAATAAAATCAGATATCTTCACACTCACCGGAACAATCAGAATCAAGGAAAGTGATAAAACTCCAAGCTTCTTCATCAGACGCTTACACGTTTCGTTCTTCCAAAACACATTTGCCGCAAACAGAATACATATCACTGGTATTAGTATTTTAAACACTGCAAACCCGGAAAGTGTCAGCATATATTTTTCCAAAAAAATGGCACAAAGTACCACAAGAAAATAGGTACTTAAATCCACCAGTTTTTCTGCAATCGGCGTAGCTGTATCTCCCGGAATCAAAGTAATTGCCGCGGATACAGCCGTAGATGCTGCAGTCAGCTCCATAACTGTGGTCTTCTTCTCATCTAATGACGCTATTGTCTTTGCATAGGTTTTCGGCGCGGAAGCCGGTTTTGCCAACACAAATATAGAAAACAGTGCTATAATAACAGGCAACACAATTGATACTATCTTTTTTGAATTCGGATTCATTCTTTCTCCTTTATCTTAAATTGTTCAACAAAGTTCCGGACTAAATTTATGTCAGATGGAATACTTCTATTAACAGAAGCCACGCAAGACCATAGTAGGTAATAACCGCTACCAAATCATTTACTGTAGTAATAAGTGGACCTGATGCTACTGCCGGGTCTACATTAATTTTATGGAAGAACATCGGAATCAATGTTCCTACCATACTTGAAATAACCATTGCTACCATGAGTGAAACCCCTACGCATCCTGATATCAGGAATGCCATTCCCACTGGATTATGTTTGATAGCAAATATATAGACTCCAATAAACGTAAAAGCTAGTACTCCCAGAAAAAGTCCGTTTGCAAATCCTACACGCATTTCCTTCACAACAAGGCCAAACTTCTGTCCAGTTGTCAGGTTGTCATCCATAAGAACACGGATTGTTACAGCCAATGACTGTGTACCTACATTTCCTGCCATATCAAGAATCAATGACTGAAAACACATTACAATCGGAAGTGCTGCCACAACTGTTTCAAACACACCAACAACGGATGAAACTACAATTCCAAGAAACAAAAGTGCGATTAGCCATGGTAGACGTTTTTTCATACTCTCAGTAGTCTTTTCCTGCAAATCTTCTTCTGCAATCAAACCAGCCAGCTTTGCATAGTCATCCCCCATCTCATCATCCACAACTTCTACGATACTCTGGGATGTGATAACACCTAGAATTTCGTCATCATCAGAGAGAACCGGAATAGAATCCTCCGCATAATCTTTGATTCGTTCAATACAATCACTGATTTTCTCATGGTCATTAATATATGGATAAGAGGTACTGATCAGACTCTCCAAATCTGTTCCGTCACGAGCAACTATCAAATCCTTTAAATCTATGGCACCGTAAAACTTATCATTGGCGTCCGTAACATAAATGGTAGAAATATTATCATTTTCTCCTGCCTGCTGAATCAGTTCACGCATAGCCTGACGGATTGTCAGATTGTTCTTAATTTTGATGAAATTCGTGGTCATCCTGCTACCAATTTCATCATCTTCGTAAGAAAGAATCAGCTTAACATCCGTTCCTGTTTCTTCGTCCAGTAACGATACAATTCTTTCCTTCCGATCTTCCTCCATTTCCTCAAGAATATCAACGACTTCGTCCGAGTCCATGTTAGAAAGTACTTTAACAGCCGTTCCTGATGGAAGTTCTGATAAATACTGGTCTGGATGATCAATATATACGAAAATCTCTGCAATTAACTCATCACCGAGAAGTGGATATAGCTTCTTTCTTTCTTCTTCGGTAAGCTGCTCAATTGCTCCTGCTATATCATTTTCATGGTAATCAGATAGCTGTTCTCTCAGTTCTTCTTTGGAAAGATTGCTTCGAAACAGCTCAATCAATAACTCCTCATATGTCGGTTCTTTCAAAATATCCTTCATGATTTTCCTCCTTCTTGCCACAAAAGGGCATAAAAAAACACCGCTTTAGTTACTTCCAAAGCAAATAAGCTATATCTGCTGTGTAGTATAGGAACTATGCGGTGCAACGAAAATCATGGATTCAAAAATATGATATCTAGTGAATACACATAGACAACTGCAATCTTTCTGATAATCCGCTTGTATATCTATAACATATTATCACACCGCAACAAATACTTCGCCCCGTACTATCGCAACCGTCCATATATTTCACCTCCTATTTTTATTGCCTCTTTAGATTACCACTATTTACGAAAATCCGCAAGGGGGCAAACGAAAACTTTCAGTGGTTAAAATGAGCAAAAATAAAACCCGAAAGCAAGTTTCCCTTGCTTCGGGTTTATTTTACTCATTTAATTTTCTCGTTGCTTACGCGCAGATTATTCGATGATTTCTTTAACTACACCTGAACCTACTGTACGTCCACCTTCACGATACTTTAATCCCGTTTTACCTCATATTTTTTATGGTT
>CAJMSZ010000055.1 GCA_905216215.1 uncultured bacterium
TGGTACATATATGCGCCAAATGGGAATCCGTGCTCAGTGGAGCAAACCATGGACGATCACCACAAAAGATTCCGATTTCAGCACTGAATTACAAAATATCCTTGATGAGCAATTTAATCCTGATCGTCCGAATGCAGTCTGGTGTTCGGATATTACCTACATCTGGACAATAGATGGATTTGTCTATCTGACCAGTGTTATGGATTTATTTTCCAGAAAAATTATAGCCTGGACGCTTTCAGAAACACTGGAAGTATCTTGCGTGATTGATACTATAAACAAAGCCAAAGCTCGCCGAAATATCGATCAACCATTCATTATCCATTCGGATCGTGGCAGCCAATATGTTGCAACAGGCACGCATCAAATCCACAAATCTGGATTACCTGAATAAACTGACCAAGCTGGATCTGCTTGTGATCGATGATTTCGGTCTTATGGATCTCGACCTTGATAAATGCCGGGCTCTCTTTGAAGTCCTTGACACCAGAGATGGAAGAAAATCAACTGTAGTCATCTCACAATTTCCAGTCAGCACATGGTTCGATATGTTTGCCGATAACACCTACGCCGATGCGTGTCTTATACGAATCACGGATAAGCACCATACGTATCGTCTGGAGATGAACGGTATAAATATGCGTGAAACAGAATGATGTAATCTAGCGGTACTTCGTACCGTTAAAAATGGAATAGCCGTTCCGCAGTAGCGGAACTGGCGTTCCGTTTAAGCGTAATTTGCAGTGTACGATGAACACGTCAAATATCAGAAATTATAAACCAAAAGATTTTGCTGAATTATTAGGGGGTTCGGTCAAAACGTTGCAGCGATGGGACCGGGAAGGAATTTTAAAAGCCAACCGTACTCCAACAGACAGACGCCATTACACTTATGATCAGTACCTTCAATTTAAAGGAATTCATACAGAGTGGAGAGTATTGGGGTCAGACCCTCTTATGATTTTCTTACAATGAATTTGCACTTTTTAAAAGGAAGAAAGCTGCTTATCACGGCCGGTGTGTATGAATCGGAAGTGGCGGAGAAGGTACAGGATACCTTTGAGAAGTATCGAGAAACACAGAGTTATAAAGAAGCCATCCTCTCAACCGCAAATACTCTTCAACTTTCCAAAGCCTCCGTCACCTCATACCTGCCATATCAGAAAGGCGTGTACTTCCCGAGTACAGCAGATAAAGAGAAAATCAGTGTTGGAGCAGAGCGGCAGCGGAGATACAGAGCGATAAGAAAACTGAGATCAGAGCCGACAGAGGAGCACCTGTGGGAGACGGTCTTGCTTTATTGTGGTGTGCAATTTAAAACCTATTCCGGCTTACCCTTTACCTATGAAATACGAAAGGGCAGAAGCGGCGAATATACAAAGGAATTGTGGATCGACCGCCGAGGGAAGAGCAAAAGCCTGGCGTGGAGTTCTGTGCTGCTGGCACTGGGGAATATCAAAAAGGTAGGAGAAGTAGTTGAACGACCAAAGGCTCTGAGTGACATCCGGGGTGTGACTTACATCTATGGGATGTTCTATCGCTTCGGACTGATCGATGTGCCGAAAGAAGTGAAGGAAAAGAAAAATGATCGAGGCAATAAAAAACAGAAGAAGGGAAGAGAAGATATGCTTGAAGAAAATATAAAATTTTTTAGGAGACTTTAAAAATCCTATCATTTATGATATGATCTATATAATATATGCGAGAGGAAAAATATATGGATTACGATATTGAAATGAATAAGAAGGATTACCAAAGAGAAAAAGAAGCTCGTGCGAAGCGGTTGGAAGCATATGCGGAAGCGATTCAAACGATCACTTTGCAGAAATCGTCCAAAGTGATAGAAGAACTTATAGAGGAGAGACGCAGGCAGGGGCTGACACAGCAGGACTTAGCGGATATGACGGGAATTCTTGCACCGAATCTGGCGCGGCTGGAGAGCAGAAAAAGGGTTCCAACACTGGTCGTGCTGCAAAAATACGCTTCGGCGTTAGGAATGCACATTGAAGTAAAATTGTGTGATGGAACAGAAGAGGAAAGATATACAAGATCAGATGTGACAAATCAAGAATATGATACCGATGTGAAACGGGTGGCGAAGCCGGTATAGGTGAATATATGCAAAAATTATATGGGAAAATCTTTTAGTTATACGAGAAAACATATTTGATAGTAAAGGGGCAAAATACAAATGAAAACCAGACGAATCACCTTAGAAACGCATCTGCACAAGATAGCAGAATATGATGAAACTGTAAAAAATCTGGAAAGTGTATTCAATATTCAGAAGCAGAAAGTTATAAGATATATCGGCTCTGTCGTTACATCGTTTCCCACTTATAGTACGCACGATGCCGTTCATTCCATGAATATTATTTCAGCGATCGAAAAGATTCTTGGACAAAAGACGATTAAGAAAATGTCGGGCATTGATACGTTTTTAATCTTAATGTGTGCTTATATGCATGATACAGGAATGCTGTATTCGGACGAAGAAGTGAAACAATTATGGGAAACGGAGGGATTTCAGGATTTTCTCACTTCTGCCAGAAAGAGAGAAGATGAAGTAGGAAGAGCTGCGCGGAAGATTGATAAGGCAGAAAAAGGAGAAGGATGTTCGGTTCTTGAAGTACGCCGTTCTGTTGCTGTGATTCTGATGGAGTATTTCCGCCCAAGACATGGCCAGAGAATCAAGCATGTGACAGATGCCAGAACAAGTGAATTTGGTTCATTACTGTCGATAGATGATTCATTCCTGCCAGACAGAATTATTCATAACATCTATCGGATATCCATGGCGCACAACTGGTCGTTTGAGGATATTTTAAAAGAAATGCCATTGGCAGATTCATTCGGTGTTGAAGAATTCCATCCGAGAATGGTTGCATATCTGATCCGTATGGGCGATTTATGTGATATGGATAATAATCGTTTTAATGGTGTTGGAATCAAAGTATTCGGCAATCTCGGAGAAGAAAATCTTGCACATTATTTCAAACATAAGAGTGTAGAGACTTTACATATATCTTCGGATGGGATAGTAGTTGTTGCCAATGTCTGTTATGATATGATTCAGAGGGAATGTGAAGAGAACTGGCTGAAACATATGGAGAAAGCAGAACGGGATTCTGCGCTGAAAAATATATTTCAGAATACGGTGAAAGAGCATATTAACTGGAAATCCTGGCTGGAGCAGGAGGTTACTGCAGGAAAGATGCATTCAATGGAATTATTTCCAGAGAAAAAGTTTATTTCTGTTCCTGAACTGAAGTATAAGATTTTGATTGACGGAGAGGAATCTGAATCTACACATAAAAATCTGAAGTTTCTTTTCTCATCTGAAAAGGCATTTAAACTGATTGAAGATATCAGCATTTACCAGAATAATAAATTGATTTTTGTGAGAGAACTGATACAGAATGCACTGGACGCAACAAAGATGCAGTTATACAGGACGTTGTCTGCGTATGGCTTTCAATTTAATGAAAAAACATCGCCGTTTGATGTAGAAAGAGCATATCCCAATATTTTTGAGGAACATGCGATTATGATTCACACAGACTATAGTCGTGAAACGGGAAAAGTTTATTTTTCGATTCGGGATAAAGGGATTGGCATCAGCATGGATGAGTTTAAACGTAATATTCTGACAACAGGACGAAGCTGGCCGGAACGAAAAGAATACCAGGATGAAATCAAAAGAATGCCGGAATGGCTGAGACCGACAGGGGCATTTGGAATTGGACTGCATACGGTATTTTCAGTAACAGATTCCCTGACGATACGAACTAAGTCCGATAGTGAGAACAAGGCAAATGAGATGACATTATATTCAGGGAAAAAAGGTGGTTATGCATTTTGCAAGAAAACGAATCAGACTCTGCAAAGGGGATCAGAATTTAGTTTTTCGTTTCTGTTAACGGAAGAACTGAAAGAATGGGTAACCGGAAGTAATGGTGGAAAATTGTTTCTCGAAAATGTAAATGATGGAATACAAAAGGAAATTAAAAAGATAATGGAAACGTGGTGCGTAACACCTATGGTTTCCATCTATGCGGATCAGGATTATGGAATACCAGCTTTTTCGCAGTCGACCTGGTACAATGAACTGAGCAGAACAGAAAAAGAAAATCAATTGATTGATCAGTCTGTCGAGTCAGAACGATATCATTTTGCGTTTACAGATGACTACCGGTCGATAATGGTGTGGGATCGGGAGAAGGATTGTGCATTAAGTTTTGGAATGGAGAGCATGGAAGGAAATAACGTTTGCTATAAGGGGATTCGTCTTACAGAAAGGATGGAATCTGGCAAATGCAGTGACAGCTTATATCTGAATCAGATGGATGTGCTGGATGGTGCAGGAAATGATTGGGTGGACGCAGCAAGAATGAAATTATCTCTGGCAGCACGCAGAAAACTGGAAAGCGTTGTGGAAGAGGCTACTGCATTTGCAAAAAGAATATATGTTTTCATGTTGGATGAATTTTATCAAGACAATGATATTAGAAATCTCACAAATGATATTGATGCAATGGCAAATAGAATTTATCAGAAGAAAGAGATATCATTGAAAGAAATATGGACAGAGGGCTGTGAACTTAAGAAAAAATATTGGGGAGTGCCAGAGTGGTGGAACCATAAAATGCTTACCAGAAAGATACTGCCATATTTTTTAATTGTAAAAATGTTAGATAAAAGCATAAAACTGTGGGATCCAGAGTCTGGGATGGAAGAGGTGCAGCATATATTTTGCCTTGCAGATCAGTTGATTAAAAGATGGAAAATGGATTGGAACGGAATGCACGGGGAATCCTTTCAACAGTCGTATTTTGATCAGCAGATGAGAACTCTGCTGTGGCATTTTCTGCAGATTGCAGGAATTGGATTTTCCTATGTTGCGTTTGAAAAAGTGAATTTTGACGATAACGAAAAAAATACGTTGTTTGAATATAAAAATTTGATTACGCAGAAAAGCTTTCAATTTTATCAAAAAGCATTTCCGTTCTGCTCGCAATGGAAATTTACAAAAGATATGTATCAGTGCGTAGAGGAGAGTGCCATAAGCGGGTTGATTCGATGGCGACCGGAATTCAGGAACAGAGTTCCGGATTTTATTAGATGGAAATATTGCCTGCCGAATTCGGCTTTGGATAAAGTGTTTGTGGAATGGAGAGCAGAGCACTGTTTTTCAAATGTAAAACCGTTGGAAATATTCCTGAGATTTTCAGGGATTCCTGAAATTGTATTAGACATACCAGGGGAAAACTGCCCGATTGGAGAAAAAGAGAAAAAAGTATGGCGTAAATTCTGCACAGAGTCCTATCTTAACTGGAAACTGTTTTATCGAATCAGACCATTATCTGAAGTTGCAAAAGATATGCTGAATAAAGAGACGATTGTTTTAAGGAGACCATTTACGACATATATAAGTGAACTGTTTCCGGTTTTCCACAGAATGTCTCTTGTAAGTATGGACGAAAGAAGGATGGAATTCAGCATTCATAACAGTAACACACACGGAGTACAGATAGATTCACAGACGAAAAAGAGAATATTTAAAGAATTCTGGAAAGAAGTAGAGCGGAGCCATGATCCGAAGGGATATGTGGCTATGATTGGAATGGAAGAATATCCGATGCTTGGAATTGAAAATGCAGAAGAACAATATCATGCACAGATTGGAATGCTGGCGAAGTATCCGGAGATACCATTATGGGATTATGGGGCAGGAATCAAAGCGTTTATGGATCAATTCATTGGATGTCCAATTGATGAAAAGAGTCAGGAAATTATAGATCGTATTATTAATTCAGAGGGTGGAAAGGCAGTGATTCATTACATCGCAGTGTACAGAAAAAAGACGGGAGATGATGTGAAAGAAGAGAAAATTGAGACACAGTACAGGGAGTTTTTGAAAGAGTTGATTTATTGTTGGGCAGATGGAAGATGCACGTTTGGATGAAAAAACGAAAAATAACAGTATACGAATCCCTGCCATTTTGATTCGCGGAGTTGATATTATGCCATCATTAGCATCATTTACGAGAGTATGAAACTTTTCTGTAAAATAATGTTTAGAAGGCTTTTCTGTGATGCAATAAATATCGTTAGGAGGGTCTTTATTATGGAAAGACAAAAGAAACCTGTATATCGAGTACAAATTTTCAAAACGAAGAAAAATTCTAAAATAAGTTTGTAATTATTTTAGAAAACTGGTATACTTAATTTGAAACATGGCAAAGCTTATGTTAAGCTTGAGCTGGCTTTATGAAGGAAGTGAGTGCTTTGAACATTAAAAAGCTAGTTTTTAAAAATTTCAAGACATTGGAAGAGGTGTCGTTTGAGCCGGGACGTGTAAATGTTTTTATTGGAGCAAATGGCTCTGGAAAAACAACAATCCTTGAGGCTATTGGTTTGCTTTGTGCTGCTATGACAGATCGAGTAGATAACGCAAGTATGCAGCGGAAAGGTATTCGTCTTAGTGTTCCGGGACTTTATAAGTCGGCATTCTCCGATTTAAGGAGAAAAGCACCAACCATCAATTTTGATGTGTCTTGGCGACAAAATGAAAAGGACTATCAATATGGAGTCAATTTGAATGTTCCAAATGAATCGGATTCAGCCAGACGAGACATGTGGCGTTATCATTCGGAAAAATTGACTGTAAATAATCAAACACTGTGGGGAAGAAGCGGTGCATCAAAAACAACATATGATCCGTATGTAGGGTTACTGATGCTCGAACCTAATGAAGAACTTGCTGAGGTTAGACCGGAAATTGAGAAGTTTAAGAACTATGCGATTTATCAACCTAACACACAAGCATTGAGAGGAACGCTCCCTGATCCGTATCAGGTTAATCCTATCGGTTTGTGCGGAGGCAGACTTGCAGAGGCAATTGAAGAAATCATGAGGCAAGATGAAGACGGTGAAAGCTACTTGCAGAATCTTCCACTGGATGAAGTCTTGGAACTGATCGATTGGGCAAGTGGGTTTGATGTGACTGCACCTAAAAAGTCAAGCGTAAATGCTGCTGTTCCGACGACGAGAAGAATTTTGGAGTTCCAAGATCGATATTTGACTTCAAAAACAAGCTTTACCGCTTACGATGCCAGTGAAGGAGCGTTGTATGTTCTGTTTCTTCTTTGCTTGGCATTGCACCCTGATGCACCGGGCATTTTTGCTGTGGATAGTTTTGATCATGCAATGCATCCTAGACTTGCGAGAGAGACGACAAAGCTGCTCTGTAAAATAATTCTGGAACAGGATAAGACTGTTTTTGTAACAACCCACAACCCTCTGGTTTTGGACGGACTTGATTTAATGAATGATGATATAAGATTGTTTGCAGTAAACAAGAGCAGAAAATCAGGTCACACATCTTTACAGAGAATTCAGGTGACTAAGGAGTTAATGGATTCTGGTTATTCTCTGTCGAGATTGTGGACAGAAGGACGGTTAGGGGGCGTACCAAATCTGTAATGAAAACGATAGGAATTGTTGCAGAAGGCCCACGGGATTTTGAACTGATTGCTGCAGTCATTGATACAATTACCAATGAAGAAAACGATTATCAAATGATTCAGCCAGAACCCAACATGATCGGACAGTTTGGAAATGGTTGGAAAGGTGTCTGGAAATGGTGTGAAGACAATCAGGGAAAGCTGAAGGCCTATATGCATTCCTTGACACCAGTACTTGATCTTTTGGTTGTCCATATGGATGGAGATGTCCAAAGATGCGAGAAAGAAGTCCATTGTGTTTGTCAAAGGGCACTTTGTGATGCGCCGGAAGGAGCACATCCGCTTACCTGTGAAAAAATAATTGGAGATAGAAACGAATGTCCGGTTGCGTTACCGTGTGAACACCATGGAAATACTCCAGATGCAGAGGCTGATTTTTTAAGAACATTCATAAGGACGTTGTTGCTTCCGGAAGATGGACTGGCTGTGAGCTATATGATTCCGTTTGATGCAACGGATACATGGATTGTGGCAGCCTGTGATCAGTACGATGATTATGAAACATTACTTGATCCGTGGGTTAACATCATTGCACATTCACCGCAATATCATGGAGTGAAAATTAAAAATCGTCCTAAAAAAGAAAAACGGACATACGAAAAGTTAATTGAAACTGTTTGTGAAAATTGGGATGATGTGGTTGCAAAATGTCCACAAGCAAAACGGTTTGATGAAGATGTGCGTGATTTTTTGATTGAACAGAAAACAGCAAATGTGTGATAAACGGGGCTTCTTTTCGCTGAGGAAAGTGACTGAAGCACATCCGAATCAGTATTATTTTGAGCGAATTGATACATGTGATAATGCGTTGGTTCGCTCTTTTTTTTGCCCAACGGAAGGAAGCATGAAGGCTGTGCCTCATACCGCATGAACCACAGACAGCACCCAGGTGTAATCCGAAGTGCAGCTGTGGCTTATGCGGTTTTGCTTCTGAAACGGGAAAATATTGGGCTGAATAAAATAAAAGTTTCCGAAATGGGAAAATATTTTGATGTTCTGCGTATAATATGCCATACTGAGAAAAAAGAAGAAATGGAGTCACACCAGAACAGATGATGTCATCGACTGGCTTTTGGGATGATGTCACTGTGTAAAGACTACCTCAAAGATCGTTCCGCCGGACGGGCTGGACTGAACGGTTATTCTGCCGTCATGTACGCGCACGATTTCACGAACCAGGGCCAGCCCAAGGCCTACTCCGCCAAGCTGGCGGCTTCTGGATTTATCTACGCGGAAGAATGGTTCAAATATGCGTTCTTTTAATTCAGCCGGGATTCCGCTTCCGGTATCTTCTACGGACAGGCAGATGTTTTTTCCGCTCCGGTATGCGGTTACGGTAACCTGTCCGCCGAAATGGTTGTATTTGATTGCATTCTCAACAAGATTGTATACCATCCGGTAAATCAAAATGTCACTTCCGACCATCGTGGTATCTTTACAGTTCCCGATCAGTTTTATCTCCTTTTCCTGGGCAAGCGGTTCCAGATCCACCAGTACTTCATCGACGAGGGCATCAACGGCAATGGTTTCATCCCTGCTTACTGTTTGAAGCTCACTCATATCGAGCAGTGTCTTGACCATTTTGCTGAGTCGGCCGTTTTGCTCCGTCACCATTTTCAGTGTTTGTAAGGTGTCGGCGTCATTGCCGGGATGCGGGGTGGAATGGTATAAATCGAGCTGTACCTGCATGACAGACAGTGGAGTGCGAAGCTCGTGTGCTGCATTTGCCGTAAACTGTCTCTGGATTTCAAAAGCATCTGCGAGACGTTCCAGCATCTTGTTATACGAAATACGAAGCTGGTTCAGCTCTTTTACTTTGTTTTCTTCAATGCGCGAATCGGCCAGATTCTGTGCCTGCACCTCCTCAATTTTTTTGGAGAACTCACGAATGGGCCGAAGTGCATGGCCACTGATAAAATAGGTAGCGACACCGCCAAGAAGGGCCAATAAGGCGGAAAGGATCAGGCTGTTTCTTTTGTAGTCTGCTTTATTGTTGTACACCTGAACAGAGAAATCTCTGGCAAATTCATCCCACTTGTCCTCCGGAATGCTGATATAGATTTGATCGGAACCGTCTGCGGTACCGTCTCCGCCCTGATCTCCGGCATCATCGCCCCGGGCATCTACGGTCTCCTGCAGGGAATCGATATAATAAATTCCGTTTTTATAGACAAGCAGGGTCAGACATCCACAGATGACCGCAATATACAGGGTAATGATACAGGTAAGTCTCCACTGCAGTGATATTTTTTTCATCGGTCGGACTCCTCTCGTATTTGATATCCTTCGCCTACTTTATTTAAAATCGGATCGTATCCAAGTACCGCCCTGAGCTTTCGGCGAAGCGAAGACATATGGACGCGGATGGATCCGCTGAAGCTGTCCACGGAGGCATCCCAGACATGCTCGATCAATTCTTCCTGGCTTACCGGTCTGCCAAGGTGAAGAAGCAGATATTCCAAAATGCCGTTTTCTTTTCTTGTCAGGGAAACCAGGGTTCCGTTGGCATAGGCCTCTCGTTTGATGGTATCGAATTTGATCCCGCCACTTTCCAGACAGACATCCTTCTGCACAAATTTTCTTCTTGTCAGACTGCGGATCCGCGCTTCCAGCTCCTGCAGATGGAACGGCTTTTCCATATAATCATTTGCCCCGGCATCGAGTCCTTCTACTTTGTCTGCAATCTGTCCTCTTGCAGATAAGATCAGCACCTTCGTTTCTTCGTTTTCCTTCCGGAGTTCTTTTAGAAGATCCATTCCGTCCATGCCGGGCAGATTGAGATCCAGGACAATCAGATCATAATTTTCTGCCAGGATGCATTCCAGAGCCTCCGCCCCATCATAGCAGGTATCTACCTCGTACCCGGCGGCGTACAGACTTCTGGCAACTGTGTCACACATTTGTTTCTCATCTTCCACGATTAATAATCTCAAAATTTTTTTCACCTGCCCATTTCTTAACAATGATTTTACAACAGCTATTGTATAATATCAGAGTCAGCTGGTCAATCAATAAAATCAAAGGAGCAACCACATTTTGAAATGCGGAAAAATATCTCAAATTGTTCTAGTTATCACAGGCATAGCGATGATGGGCTATGGCGCCGTCAGAGGGGAAGCGGCTGCTGTGCTTGGGAAAGCAATTAAATTATGTCTGGAGTGTGTCGGAATTGGATAAGAAAAAGAAGTTACGATCAAAGAAAATAGCCGGAATACGCGGGTGGATCCAGGCAGCGGCCACACTGCTTACCAATCCTCATATCCCCAATTTTTTTCAGGGCAAAATATATCAGGGCAAAGCGAAAACGGTATGCGTACCGGGACTAAACTGTTATTCCTGTCCTGCCGCGACGGGAGCGTGCCCCATCGGAGCCTTTCAGGCGGTTGTCGGATCATCCAAATTTAAGTTTTCCTACTACATAACCGGGTTCCTGATTTTACTCGGCGTGACACTGGGAAGATTCATCTGTGGTTTTTTGTGCCCGTTTGGATGGTTTCAGGATTTGCTTCACAAAATCCCCGGAAAGAAATTCTCTACGGCCAGACTGAAGCCGCTGCGGTATCTGAAATATATCATCCTTGTTGTTTTTGTGATTCTTCTGCCGATGTTTGCAACGAATTCGATCGGGATGGGAGATCCATTCTTCTGCAAATATATTTGTCCGCAGGGCGTGCTGGAGGGGGCGATCCCGCTTTCCATCGGAAATGCCGCAATCCGGTCTGCACTGGGCAAGCTGTTTTCGTTTAAATTCGGTATTCTGATTACGGTTGTCGTGCTCAGCATCTTGTTTTACAGACCCTTCTGCAAATGGATCTGTCCTCTTGGGGCAATCTATTCCTTATTTAATAAGGTAAGCTTTTTACATATCACGATTGAAAACAGCAAATGTGTCGGATGCAATCAGTGTTCCAGGGCATGTAAAATGGATATCGACGTGTGCCGGACCCCAAATCATCCGGAATGCATCCGATGCGGAGCCTGCATCAAGGCCTGCCCGAAGGATGCGATCCACTATCAGTTTCTGGGAAAAACGTGTCAGAAAAAGGACACCGGAGATCAACAGTCAGAGATCAGAAACCATTGATTAGCAGCAGATCACGAAGCATCGAAGGATGATATTGAATTTTTGTTTTTTACATTATACTATCTTAAAAGGAGCCATAATTTATGAAAACCAAAAGAACTTTTATCCCTGTTTTTACACTCAGCGTAGCATTATTACTTACCGCATGCAACGGAAAAGAGGCTGCAGACACAAAGAAAACGCAGACAACCCAGACGGAATCCGGCACAGAAGCTGTTACGGGATCTGTTGCGGAATCCGGAACCGAAACGGCAGGGGCTTCCGGCACAAAGCTGGACGATTTATATCAGCAGGAGAACCAGATTTTTTCAGATCATGCGGATGTATGGAACAAGGTGTTTGGCATGATGAATAAAAGCACGGCTGATCCGAGCGGAAATTATGGGGATTATCTGGCAGACACGGTTGAAGCCAACAAGGACTCTTTTGCTGAGGACGAGTTGAAAACACTAACGGATGATATTGAAACGATACGAAAAATCGAGGAACAGATAGCGGAATTGGAAAACGGCAATACAGCATCGGAAGATACCGATGCGAAAAACGATTCCGAAGAGGCATCTCCGTTCCGGGATTTCTCGGGCCAGGATTATGATGGCAACACCGTTGACGAAAGTCTGTTTTCCAAAAATGCGGTAACGGTCGTGAATTTCTGGTTTACTGGCTGCAAGCCTTGTGTTGCTGAGTTATCCAAGCTGAACGAATTAAACGATGCAATCAAATCCATGGGAGGCGAGGTTGTAGGCATCAACACAGAAACCTTCGACGGAAATCAGGATGCGATCAAAGAAGCAGCAGCGGTTCTTGAAAGCCAGGGTGCGAAATACCGCAATCTTTCCATTGACTCTGCTTCCGCGGCCGGAAAGTATGCTTCCGATATTATGGCATTTCCGACCACAATCTTAGTCGATCGGAACGGAAATATTGTAGGAGAACCGATGCTTGGTGGAATCGACAATCAGGAGAATTATGATACGCTGATGAAACAGATCCAGTCTGTGATGGATGCAGACAGCGCGAAGTAAGACGAGAGCTGCGGCAGCCGAAGAAAGCAAACGATACTGCAAAGTGGGGCTTGCGGATTGCGGAAGTGATTTAGGGCTTGACATTATAGGAAGGGAGTGCGAAAAAGCAAAGTTACGTTTTTTCGCACTCCCTTTTCATAACAGGATTTTTTTCAAATACATTTACAAGACGAGGTAGCGGGCAAAGGAAAAAGGAACGTTTCATTTTCCGTTTTGTTATGAATTGATAGTCCGTTCTGAATCCGCAGGTTTCATGGAGATCGTCAGTGATTTCCTGACGTTCATATACCGGCATGAAACCCTGTTCTTCTATATCCGCAAATTTTATGTCTTTTAAAGTGTGAAGTAATTGTTCTGTGGTATAAGTCCCTTTCAAGGAGCGGTTTAATAACCGGAAATGTAACAAAGCAAGAAAGCAGGTGAGGAAATGAGCTTTAATCCGGTCTTCACGGTTTAAGTAAACGGGTCTGGCTTCAAAGTCTGTTTTCATAGTTCTGAAACAGTCTTCAATCTGCCATCTTCCTTCACTGACTTTTAGGATAGCTGCAACGTCATCATCAAGCAGATCTGTACATACAGCATAAATGATGATACAACTTCAAGTTTGCAGGGCAGGTGGCTATCATGGAGATGAAGAGAAATGGATGAGAGGAAAGCGTATTGGTTTGAACAGCCATATATGCCGC
>CAJMSZ010000056.1 GCA_905216215.1 uncultured bacterium
GCGCTTAGCATCTTACCAGAGTTTTCAGTTATTTTTAAAGTTGTTGCTGCGCGTTTGTTGCCTTCTTCGGCAAGGTAACGTAAACGGATTTTATTTACCGTTGTAAGCGCTGTCTCAGCAGAAGAAAAGAAGCCGGACAACAATAATAGGATAAATAGAATAATAAATTGCGTGACGTCACTCGAGTCCACAGTAAAAAATCACTCCTTCATAAAAATGTATTTGACTCCTACTATATCGTATTTTTGTACTTTTTGCAAGTGTACGAGGCGGATAACTTTCTGACAGATAACCGAGCGTGTTGAATTTGTGTAAATTTTAGTGTATGATACTTTTGTGATACTGATGGAATACGTATGTATTGCATGCAGGACAAAACAGAAGTGGGAGAAAATATGAGACAAGAATTTGAAACCAAGTTATTTCATACAATAGATAAAGAAAAAATTTATGTAAATGAAAAGATGGAGAAGCACACCACCTTTCGAATCGGAGGACCGGCAGATTATTTTGTAATGCCATCTGATGTGACGGATGTAAAGGCAGTTATAGAACTTTGTGAGCAAGAAAAAGTACCATATTATGTTGTGGGGAATGGCAGTAACCTTCTTGTGGGAGACAAAGGATTTCGCGGAGTGATTATTCAGATTGCCGGCAATATGAATCAGATGCAGGCAGATGGAGAGGTGATTACAGCGCAGGCAGGCTGTTCTCTGGCACAGATTGCGGGGAAAGCACTGGATGAAGAGCTTGCAGGTTTTGAGTTTGCGGCAGGTATACCTGGCACCTTAGGTGGTGCGGTTCGCATGAATGCAGGTGCATACGGTGGTGAAATCAAAGATGTATTGGAAAGTGCAGTTGTTCTGACCAGAGAAGGAAAAGTGATGGAACTTTCCGTAAACGAAATGGAGTTTGGTTATCGAACCAGTATTATAGAAAGAACTGGTTGGACCATTCTTGGAGGGAAAATCAGGCTTCATAAGGGAAAACGGGAAGAAATCAAGGCAGTGATGGATGATTTGCGGGAAAGACGTGTGAGCAAACAACCACTTGAGTATCCGAGCGCTGGTAGTACCTTCAAGCGGCCGAAGGGCTATTTTGCCGGAAAGTTGATTCAAGATGCAGGCCTCAGAGGGTTCCGCGTAGGCGGAGCGTGCGTCTCGGAGAAGCACAGCGGATTTGTGATAAATATAGACCATGCTACGGCAGATGATGTCGTGTCACTCATGGAACAGGTAGATGAGAAGGTAAGGGCACAGTTCGGAGTGGGACTGGAGCCGGAAGTGAGACGGATAGGAGAGTTTTAGAATGAGATTTGTAATTGTGACTGGAATGTCGGGAGCAGGAAAAAGTACTGCACTTAAGATGATGGAGGATATGGGATATTTCTGTGTGGATAATATGCCGATTCCACTTATGTCAAAGCTGACAGAATTGCTCTTGATTCCTAACGAAGAAATTACAAAGCTAGCTCTCGGACTGGATATTAGAAGCGGACAGAATTTGAAAGAGTTAGAGCATGTTTTGGATGAAATGGACCGGATTCAGATGCAATATGAGATTTTGTTTCTGGATGCCTCAGATGCCTCACTTATCAAAAGGTATAAAGAAACCAGACGTTCCCATCCCCTTGCCAAAGGTGAGCGGGTAGAAGTTGGGATTGCGTTGGAACGAAATAAAATCCAGTTTCTGAAAGAACGGGCAAATTATATTCTGGATACCAGTGGAATGTATACTCGTCAATTGAAGATCCAGCTTAATAAAATTTTTGCGGAAAGTAAAGAGCTAAAAGATATATATATCACCGTTCTGTCTTTTGGATTTAAGTATGGGATTCCCAGCGATGCGGACCTGGTTTTTGATGTCCGTTTTCTGCCAAACCCATATTATATTGATGAACTTCGTCCACAGAGTGGAAATGATAAACCAGTGCGGGATTATGTCATGAAAAGTGAAGTTTCGCAGGAATTTCTGAGAAAACTCACGGAGATGGTACAGTTCCTGATTCCTCATTATATGGAAGAGGGAAAGCATCAGCTTGTGATTGCTATTGGGTGCACCGGTGGAAAGCACAGGTCTGTTACCCTTGCAAATGAGTTATATGACAAACTTTCCGATGCAAAAGAGGAATATGGAATTAAGAAAGAACATAGAGATTTAGAAAAAGATTCGATCACAAAAGCAAAGTAGGTGCATGCATGTCATTTTCAAAAAAAATTAAAGAAGAATTATCCCGGATAAGCAGTGAAAATCGGGAGTGTCAGGTGGCAGAAAGTGCAGCACTTATCAGCATGTGTGGGGCAGTTGTGATTGACAGCCGGGGAAGATATGCACTGAAAATACATACAGAAAATCTGGCTGTTGCAAGAAAATGCTTTACTTTATTTCAAAAAAGCTATAATATTGAAACTGATGTTGCTATACGCATAAATCAGGAGAAACATAATGTTTCCTATTATGTGATTGTAAAGGACCACGAAAAGGCTTTGCAGATTCTGGAAGAAATTCATTTGTTGAATGAAACAGGTGATGTCGAGGAAGAACTAAATCCACAGAAAAACATCCTGCTTCAGAAGAAAGAAAACCAGAGGGCTTTTTTGCGCGGTGCATTTTTGACTGCAGGTTCTATGACAGACCCTGAGAAATCATATCATTTTGAGATTGCGTGTGCAACAAGGGAAAAAGCGGAACAGATACAAAAGCTTATGCAGGAATTTGCGTTGGATGCCAAGATTGTCCCACGTAAAAAGAATTTTATTGTTTACCTGAAGGAGGGAACGCAGATTGCAGATGCCTTGAATGTGATGGGTGCACATGTGGCATTGATGGAATATGAGAATATTCGTATTCTGAAAGAAATGCGGAATGAGGTGAACCGTAAAGTGAATTGTGAGACGGCAAATCTGAATAAGACGGTGTCTGCAGCGGTGAAGCAAATAGAGGATATCAAGTTTATCGAAACATCTATAGGTCTTGGAAAATTGCCGGAAGGATTGCGGAGTGTTGCGGAAGCAAGGCTGAGTTATCCGGATGCATCTTTGAAGGAACTTGGAGAACTTGTGCGTCCTGCTGTGGGAAAGTCAGGGGTAAATCACAGATTGCGCAAATTAAGCGAAATGGCCGAGAAATTACGGCCAAACAAGGAGGGTTTCTATGGTTAAGACACCAATAACAATTCACTTATCAGAAGGACTGGACGCAAGACCGATTGCACTTCTGGTTCAGGAGGCAAGTCAGTACACCAGTAAAATTCTGATTGAGGTTGAAAACAAGCAGATTAACGCAAAGAGTATTATGGGGATGATGAGCCTGAGACTACTTCCAGGTGAAGAAATCACAGTGGTGACAGACGGAAGCGATGAAGTGGCAGCAGCTCAGGGTATGGAAACATTTTTTGATAATGTTAAAAATCAATAAAGATTTACAAAAAGACATGATTTTCATGTCTTTTTTTGTATAATAGAAGTAATGGACGAAGAAGGATAGAAAAGAATGTATAAGACGCAGATTAAGAAGAAAGTGAGGCACAGAAATGAAAAGAGTATTATTTATTTATAATCCAAACGCCGGAAAAGGGTTATTAAAACCAAAACTGTCAGATATTCTTGATATTATAGTGAAGTCCGGATATGAAGTCGTGGTTTATCCGACGCAGAGCTATAAAGATGCTTATCATAAAGTGGCTACCTTTACCGAAGAATATGACCGTGTGATTTGTAGTGGCGGGGACGGGACATTGGATGAAGTGGTAACAGGAATGATGGAAAGAGAACATAAAATTCCGATTGGTTATATACCGACTGGTACAACCAATGATTTCGCTAATAGCCTTCATATTCCCAAGGATTTGCTGGAAGCAGCCAGTACTGCAGCGAATGGAACTGTATTTCCGTGCGATGTAGGACGTTTCAATGATGATATCTTCGTGTATGTGGCCGCTTTTGGACTTTTTACGGATGTATCTTATGAAACAAAGCAGGAAGTCAAAAACGTACTTGGTCATCTTGCGTATGTACTGGAAGGTGTGACGCGTATTTTTGATATTCCGTCTTATAATATCCGTGTCATCCATGATGGAGATGTGATTGAGGATGAGTTTATTTATGGTATGGTGACAAATTCTCGTTCGGTAGGCGGTTTCCGAAATATGATCGGACGAGATGTAGCATTTGATGATGGTGAATTTGAAGTGACACTGATCAAAACGCCGAAAAATCCAATTGCTCTGCAGGAAATTATTACTGCACTTTTAATTAGCCAGTTTGACACAAAGTATATGTATTCTTTCCGTACCAAGAAGATTACCTTTGAGTCAGAGGAAAGCATATCATGGACTTTGGATGGTGAATTTGGTGGTGATAATGATCACGTATACATTGAAAACTGCAAACAGGAATTAGATATTGTTGTTCCGGAAAAGTATATGGACAGTATTTCGGAACAGAGAATGGAAGAACAGAAAAAGAATGGGAAAAGACATCTGGCGTTCGAGAAATTTGTGGATGACATGATGAAAGAAAAGAGTGAAAGAGAAAATAAATAAAAAAAAGCTTGTATATTGTTTTTAAATAAGGTATACTAACCGAGTGAGATAAATTACTCATCTGGCCCCCTGGTCAAGCGGTCAAGACGCGACCCTCTCACGGTCGAATCAGGGGTTCGATTCCCCTGGGGGTCAGCCTTTTAAATAAAATATCACATGGCATTGATAGTGGAGGAAGTGTGTATGTTAGTATCAGCAAAAGAAATGTTACAGAAAGCAAAGGCTGGACACTACGCAATCGGTCATTTCAACATTAACAATCTGGAGTGGACAAAATCAATCTTACTTGCGGCAGAAGAGACCAGATCACCTGTTATTTTGGGAGTGTCAGAAGGCGCAGGAAAGTACATGACTGGATATAGAACTGTTGTTGGGATGGTAAATGGCATGCTTGAGGACCTTAATATTACAGTTCCCGTAGCACTTCATCTCGATCATGGTAGCTATGAAGGATGTTTGAAATGTATTGAAGCAGGATTTTCATCTGTTATGTTCGATGGTTCCCATTATCCGATTGAGGAGAATGTAGAAAAGACCAAAGAATTGGTGAGGATTTGCGGAGAAAAAGGGATTTCTCTTGAAGCTGAAGTTGGTGCTATCGGTGGAGAAGAAGATGGTGTCATTGGTATGGGTGAATGTGCCGATCCGAAGGAATGCAAGATGATTGCAGACCTTGGTGTGGATTTTCTGGCAGCAGGAATCGGCAATATTCATGGTAAGTATCCTGCAAACTGGAAAGGCCTGAGTTTTGAAACTCTGAATGCAGTTCAGCAGTTGACCGGAGATTTGCCACTGGTGCTTCACGGAGGAACAGGAATTCCGGAAGATATGATTAAAAAAGCAATCAGCCTTGGAGTTTCCAAGATTAATGTAAATACAGAATGTCAGTTGGCATTTGCAGATGCAACGCGTAAATATATCGAAGCTGGAAAAGACCTTGAAGGAAAGGGATTTGATCCGCGTAAGTTATTGAAACCAGGTAGCGAGGCGATTATTGCGATTGTAAAAGAAAAGATGGAACTATTTGGTTCTGTTGGGAAAGCAGAATAATTGTTCGTTACATATGAAGCGACAACCGAGGGAGTTTTGCACTTAAGCAGGACTCCTTTTTATTAATTATACGGTGAAAGGATAAAAAGATGAACGATGTAATTAAAGTGATGGACATTTTTGGCGAGAACGTATTTAATGATGCGGTCATGCAGGAAAGACTTCCTCGAAAGACTTACAAAGAATTAAAGAACACAATTGAAGCGGGAACAGAACTTCAGTCCACGACTGCGGATGTGATTGCCCATGAAATGAAAGAGTGGGCCATTGAAAAAGGAGCAACCCACTATTCACATTGGTTTCAGCCTCTTACAGGAGCAACTGCGGAGAAACATGATGCGTTTATTTCGGCACCAAAATCAAATGGAAAAGTTCTGATGGAATTTTCTGGAAAAGAATTGATTAAGGGAGAACCGGATGCGTCTTCTTTCCCGTCAGGTGGACTTCGCTCTACTTTTGAGGCGAGAGGATATACAACCTGGGATTGTACTTCACCGGCATTTATTAAGAAGAGCGCAGATGGGAAAACAGCAATTTTGTATATTCCTACAGCATTTTGCTCTTATACAGGAGAAGCATTGGATCAGAAGACACCATTGCTCCGTTCTATGGAAGCAATTGACAGAGAATCGGTACGCCTGATTCGTTTGTTTGGAAATACAACTTCTAAAAAGGTGACACCATCGGTTGGAATTGAACAGGAATATTTTCTGGTAGACAGAGATAAATATCTGAAACGAAAAGATTTAGTATTTACAGGTCGTACATTGTTTGGGGCAATGCCACCAAAAGGACAGGAGTTGGATGACCATTATTTTGGCGCCATTCGTGAACGTATTGCTGCATTTATGCAGGATGTGAATGAAGAACTCTGGAAACTTGGAGTTGCTGCGAAGACACAGCACAATGAAGTGGCACCTGGACAGCATGAGCTGGCTCCGATTTACAGTATGTGTAATGTGGCAGTAGATCACAATCAGCTGGTAATGGAAACCTTGAAAAAGGTAGCATATCAGCATAATTTACATTGCCTTCTTCATGAAAAACCATTTGAAGGAGTCAATGGTTCTGGTAAGCATAACAACTGGTCTCTTGTAACCGACGATGGAATTAACTTACTTGATCCGGGCAAAAAGCCCCATGAAAATATGCAGTTTTTATTGGTACTTACTTGTATCTTAAAGGCAGTAGATGAGCATGCAGCATTACTTAGAGAATCGGCTGCTGATGCGGGAAATGACCATCGTCTTGGTGCGGATGAAGCGCCACCGGCAATTGTATCAGCATATTTGGGTGACCAGTTGGAAGATGTACTCGCACAGATGATCAAAACAGGTGAAGCAGAACGAAGCCTGAAGGGTGGAAAGCTTCATACAGGGGTTAGTACCCTGACTGATTTTGCAAAAGATGCGACAGACAGAAACCGTACATCACCATTTGCATTTACTGGAAATAAGTTCGAGTTCCGTATGGTGGGTTCCAGAGATTCTGTTGCATCTCCGAATGTGGTTCTCAATACTATTGTTGCTGAAGCGTTTTCCGAAGCAAGTGATTATCTGGAACAGGCAGATAACTTTGATGCTGCAGTACACGAACTAATCAGCAAATATGCAACGGAACATCAGAGAATCGTGTTTAATGGAAATGGCTATTCAGAAGAGTGGGTCAAAGAAGCAGAACGTAGAGGATTGCCGAATATTGCCAGCATGGTAGAAAGTATTGAATATTTAACTACAGAAGATACTGTAAATATGTTCGAGAGGTTTGATGTATTCAGCAGAGCGGAACTGGAGTCACGTGCCGAAATTAAATATGAAACCTATGCAAAGGTTATCAATATTGAGTCGCGTTCTATGATAGATATTGCCAGCAAGCATATTATTCCTGCTGTCATCAAATACATTACAGCACTTGCATCTTCCATTAATCAGGTTCGTCAGGCGAGTGGGGCTGTGACGGTGGAAGTTCAGGAAGAACTTCTTGCAAAGGCATCTGAACTTCTGACAGAGACAAGAAATGCGCTTAAGAAACTGGAGGAAGTAACTGCTCAGGTTGAAAATGTACAGCCAATCCGAGATAAGGCATTTTTCTTCAGAGAACATATTGTTCCGGCCATGGAAGCACTGAGAAAACCAGTGGATGAACTGGAAATGATTGTAGATAAAAATATGTGGCCGATGCCTTCATATGGCGATTTATTATTTGAGGTATAAAAGCAGAAAACAAAGCTGAAGATGGGAGGAAACCAATTGAATAAGACAGAATTTTTACAACAACTTAGAGAAGCGCTAGATGCAGAGTTATCCTCTCGTACAGTGGAGGAGAATATCAGATATTACAGAGAGTATATCAGTGATGAAGAGCGTAAGGGCAGAACAGAAGAAGAGATATTAAATGAACTTGGAGAACCATGGTTAATTGCAAAGACGATTATCGATACCGGAGTGTCTGAGGGAACAGGTGAGTATGGTTCATACAGTGCTTCTTCAGAAGACAGCGATTATCAGGGGTATGGCAGACGGACAGACTATGATGGGATGAAAGTATACCATTTGGACACGTGGTGGAAGAAAACAATGGTTATTGTAGGCATAATCGTAATCATTGGACTTATTATGGCGCTGATTACAGGAGTACTCAGCTTGCTTGCACCGGTTTTGGTTCCTGTACTTATTATAGCAGTTCTGATTCGGTTGCTAAAAGGATAAAAAGAACACTTTTCTTTCGGATATTTTATATTCGGGAGAAAAGTGTTTTTTAGATAAAATATCTGTATGGTTACAAAATAAATGACCGATAGGGGAGCTATCGGTCATTTGAGGGGAGTATAAATAATTAATAAGGGGTTGTAGAAATTAACTTTCCACAAACATAAGTATAATATACTAAATATGAAAAAGCAAGATAAAAATAAAAAAATCATGAACATCTAAAGAAATCCTTAATGTGAGGATAAAACTGAAAAAGAGAGAAATACTATGGTTGTACAAATGTGATAGGAGGAAATTCAAATGGCAAAGAATTACAATGATGCTGACTCAAACAGCACAAACAAAAACAGCACAAACAGTACAAATAAAAATGGAATGAACAAGAACGCTTCTAATAAGAATGCGTATAACAGTTCTAACAAAAATGCGACCAATAAGAACGCGGCAAACAAAAATGGAGCATATCAGAGTAAGAACACAACTTCAAGCTATGATGAAACAGACAAGTATTAGAAAAGCAGAAACAGGGCGGCATCTGAAGAGGTGCCGCCCTATTCAGTGAAAGTTTCTGAGATAAGGCCTCTTTCTTGCTAGGGCATGATTATCCGTGCTTGACAAACAGCCAGATAACCACGTAATATAAATGGAGAATAGAAAGTGGAGGAAGCCAATGGAAAAGCTAGAGTTGATTGCACCTTGTCATTTCGGATTAGAGTCAGTTCTGAAAAGAGAAGTGTTGGATTTAGGATATGAAATATCATCTGTCGAAGATGGAAGAGTAAGTTTCTGGGGAGATGCACAGGCAATCTGTGATGCCAATGTATTTCTCAGAACTGCAGAAAGAATATTGTTGAAAGTGGGAGCTTTTAAGGCAGAGACGTTTGAGGAGCTGTTTGACAAGACGAAAGCAATTCCATGGGAAAATTACATACCAAAGGATGGAAAATTCTGGGTGACAAAAGCTGCTTCTGTGAAGAGTAAGCTGTTTAGTCCTTCTGATATTCAATCTATTATGAAGAAAGCTATGGTGGAAAGATTAAAACAGAAATATCATGTAGAGTGGTTTGCAGAAGACGGAGCTTCTTATCCGGTTCGAGTATTTCTGATGAAAGATATTGTGACCATTGGGATTGATACCTCCGGTACTTCCCTTCACAAGAGAGGGTATCGTCAAATGACGGTGAAGGCACCGATTACAGAGACGCTGGCGGCATCGCTCATTATGCTGACACCATGGAAGAAGGATCGCATTCTGGTGGACCCATTTTGTGGAAGCGGAACATTTCCGATTGAAGCAGCCATGATGGCAGCAAACATTGCACCGGGAATGAATCGCTCTTTTACAGCAGAAGACTGGGAGAATCTGATTCCGAAGAAAGCATGGTATGATGCTATGGATGAAGCTCATGATCTGGTAAATACAGATATCGATGTAGATATTCAGGGATATGATTTGAATCCGGATGCTGTAAAAGCTGCAAGGCAGAATGCGAAAGATGCGGGGGTGGAGCAACTGATTCATTTTCAGGAACGTGCGGTCAAAGATTTACGTCATCCGAAAAAATATGGTTTTATCATTACAAATCCGCCATATGGAGAAAGATTGGAAGAAAAGAAAGACCTTCCTGTACTTTATAAAGAATTCGGTGAAAGTTTCAAACGTCTGGATACCTGGTCAGCTTACATGATTACCAGTTATGAGGAAGCGGAAAAATATTTTGGCAGAAAAGCAGATAAGAATCGTAAAATTTACAATGGAATGCTGAAGACCTATTTTTATCAGTTTCAGGGGCCGAAGCCGCCGAGACGGGATAAATAAGAAAATATTGAAATATTATAGAGGGATTACAATATGAAGATTATTTTTGCTACAGGCAATCAGAATAAAATGAAAGAAATTCGTATGATTTTACAGGATTTGGGCATGGAAATCCTGTCCATGAAAGAAGCGGGAATCTCCATAGATATAGAAGAAAATGGGACTAGCTTTGAAGAAAATGCCATGATCAAAGCATCAGCTATTGCGGAACTTCCGGAAGTGAAGGCCATAAATGCAATTGTTCTGGCGGATGATTCCGGGCTGGAAATAGATTATCTGAATAAAGAACCGGGAATTCGTTCCGCACGATATGCAGGGACGGATACCTCTTATTTGATTAAGAATAATCTGTTGCTTTCCAGAATGAAAGGTGTGCCTGAGGAAGAGAGAACTGCCCGATTTGTTTGTGCTATTGCTGCAGTATTTCCAAATGGAGATAAAGAAGCAGTCCGAGGTACGATGGAAGGGCAGGTGGCTTATGAAATTGCCGGAGCTAACGGATTCGGCTATGATCCGATTTTTTATTTGCCAGAGTATGGATGCACATCAGCGGAACTTAGTCCGGAAAAGAAGAATGAACTTAGTCACCGTGGACAAGGACTTCGAATGATGCGAAAGATTATGGAACAAAAAATGCAGTAGGTATTGTAGGTGAGGCTTTTGACTTCAACATCAAATAAAACGCAGCACTGTAAAATAGAAGATAAACTAAGGTATAGGGAAGATGAGAATATTAATTGTAAGTGATACACATGGAAGACACGACAAATTTGACCGGGTACTTGATAAGGTGGGCAAGATAGACCTTATGATTCATCTTGGAGATTTTCAGGATGAGGAAGACTATATGGAAATTGCCAGTGGTTGTTCCGTGTGCATGGTTGCGGGTAATAATGATTATTTTTCTGATCTTCCTTATGAACGGACAGAAGTGATTGGCGGGAAAAGGATGTTTCTGACACATGGACATTCTTATGCAGTACATGGCGGGGTTGGCAGACTGGCAGAAGAAGGGCGAAAACATCAGGCAGAGGTTGTGATGTTCGGACATACCCATGTGCCATGTGTGGAGGAAGCGGATGGAATGTTATTTGTAAATCCGGGAAGTCTGACTTATCCGCGTCAGGAGGGGCATAAGCCAAGTTATGCAATCATGGAAATTGACGGTACGGGGAAAATCAATGTGGAAATCGAATATCTGAGCTAGGACTACCTGATAAATAACAGCTCAAAAAATGAAAGTAAAAAATACACAAAAAAGTAAAAAAAATTGTTGACATTTGTTCTGGAAAGTTATATAATAATCCTTGTCTTACGGAGAGCGTAAGGAAATGTTAAGAACGGGGTGTGGCTCAGCTTGGCTAGAGCGCCTGGTTTGGGACCAGGAGGTCGCAGGTTCGAATCCTGTCACCCCGATTATACCTTTGCGGGTGTAGTTCAATGGTAGAACACCAGCCTTCCAAGCTGGATACGTGGGTTCGATTCCCATCACCCGCTTTGAGTCTGTAGCTCAGTTGGATAGAGCAACGGCCTTCTAAGCCGTGGGTCGGGGGTTCGAATCCCTTCAAGCACGCTTGTACAGAAATGTACATATAATGGTGGGTATAGCGCAGTTGGTTAGCGCGCCAGATTGTGGCTCTGGAGGCCGAGGGTTCGAA